>JBEQAF010000038.1:9065-19541 GCA_041640455.1 bacterium | reverse complement strand
ACGACGCTCTTCCGATCTAAGAGTTCAGAAAACTTTACAAGGAGCATCTGGAGCTGGAAGATAAAATAGCCGAGATAGATAAAAAACATTTTCTCACTGCTGATGAGGAGGCAGAAAGAAAAAGACTTCAGAAGATAAAACTTGCTGGCAAAGACAGAATGTTTGAGATTATAAAGCAGTATCAGTCTAAAAATTAGTGAAAATCAAAAAAATTTTAAAAGAGGTTTTATGAAAAGCGATGATGTTAAAAAGGGAGTGGAAAGAGCTCCTCACAGAGCGTTATTAATGGCATGTGGGCTTCCAAGACCTGAAATGGACAAGCCCTTTATAGGCATAGTTAGCAGTGCCACTGACCTTATCCCAGGTCATGTGGGTATGAGAGATCTGGAAAGATTTATTGAAAAGGGGATTCATACAGGCGGCGGATATGCCTTTACCTTTACAGTACCTGGTATATGTGATGGTATAGCCATGGGGCATTCTGGTATGAGATACTCCCTTCCATCAAGAGAAGCCATTGCAGATGTTATTGAGTGTGTAGTTTCTGCTCATAAGCTTGATGGGCTCGTATTTCTAACGAACTGTGACAAGATAACCCCGGGCATGATAATGGCGTCGCTAAGGCTCAATGTACCTTCTATATTTGTTACTGCAGGACCTATGATTGCAGGCTACTATAAAGGGGAGAGGCTGTCTCTGGTGAGTGGCACCTTTGAGGCTGTGGGTAGATATAAAAAAGGAGAGATCAGTGATGAGGATCTGGCAGGATACGAGGCAAATGCCTGTCCTGGTGCAGGTTCCTGCCAGGGTTTATATACAGCCAATACTATGGCATGTATTACAGAAACACTCGGGCTTTCTCTCCCATACTGCGCCACCGCCCTTGCCGTGTCAAGTAAGAAGAAACACATAGCCTATGAGAGCGGAAAACGTATAGTTGAGCTGGTAAAGAAAAACATCTGTCCGAGAGATATTGTTACAGAAAATGCCATTAAAAATGCCATAATGGTTGATGTGGCTCTCGGAGGTTCCACCAATACAATCCTTCATCTGACCGCTATCTCAAGGGAAGCCAAAAGACCTATCAACATTGAGCTTTTTGATGAGATTAGCAGAAAAACCCCCCATATAGTCAGCATGATTCCTGGGGGAAAATATTATATGGAAGATCTGGATAGAGCAGGCGGGATACCTGCAATTTTAAACAGACTTCAGAGCAAGCTGCTTAAAAATAATACGGTCTCAGGGCTGAATATAAAAGATATTGCTAAAAAGTCTCCCATATATGATGAAGATGTGATAAGAACCTTTGAAAACGCTCATCACAAAGAGGGTGGACTTGCCATACTTAAAGGTAATCTGGCGCCTCAGGGAGCAGTGGTAAAACAGTCTGCCGTTTCAAAGGAGATGTTGAAATTCAAAGGTAAGGCGCTGGTTTTTGAGTGCGAGGAAGATGCTATGAACGCCATCTTAAGCGGTAAGGTTAAAAAAGGCAATGTGGTAGTTATCAGAAATGAAGGTCCCAAAGGCGGTCCAGGCATGAGAGAGATGCTTTCTCCCACAGCAGCTCTTATCGGAATGGGTCTGGGAAACTCTGCCGCGCTTATTACCGATGGTAGATTCTCAGGCGGTACTCAGGGACCCTGCATAGGTCATGTTTCACCTGAGGCTGTGGAAGGCGGACTTATTGGGCTTTTAAAAGATGGTGATGAGATATTGATAGATATTCCTAACAGAAAAATTGAGGCTCTGATTAGCGAAAAGGAGATAGAGAAGCGTAAAAAGTCATTTAAACCAGTCCGTAAAAAGCTAACCGGTTATCTAAAAAGATACAGTGAGATGGTCACATCCGCAGCCTATGGGGCTGTGTTAAAGGAGGATTAGTGAAGCTTACAGGGGCAGAAATATTTGTTGAATCTTTAAAAAAAGAAGGGGTAAAACACATATTCGGCTACCCTGGTGGTGTTGTACTTCCCATCTTTGACGCACTTTATAATCAGAAAGATATAAAGCTTATTCTCCCCAGACATGAGCAGGCGGCAGTCCATATGGCAGACGGGTATGCCCGTTCAACCGGCAGGGTAGGGGTTGCTCTTGCCACATCTGGACCCGGAGCGACCAATACGGTTACGGGTCTTGCCACAGCATTTATGGACTCCATCCCCATAGTGGTTTTTACAGGACAGGTACCTACCCCCATGATCGGGGTAGATGCCTTCCAGGAGGCAGATATTGTTGGTATTACAAGACCCTGTACAAAGTATAATTATCTGGTAAAGAATGTTAGTGACCTGGCACAAATCATAAAAGAAGCCTTTTATATAGCCTCTAAGGGGCGTCCGGGACCTGTTCTGGTGGATCTGCCCAGAGATGTAGTATCTTCAAAGGCGGATTTTTATTATCCAGACACAGTATCGTTAAGAAGTTATAACCCAAACTATATAGGTAACAGGTGGCAGATAAAAAAGGCTGCGGAAGCTATAAAAAGAGCCAAAAGACCGGTAATATACGCAGGTGGAGGCTGTATTCTCTCAAACGCATCGGAAGAGTTAAGAACTTTTGCAGAGCTAACCGATATTCCTGTTACGCTTACCCTTATGGGGCTGGGGGCTTTTCCAGGGACAAGCAGTCTCTTTTTGGGTATGCTGGGGATGCATGGCACCTATGCAGCAAATATGGCTATTCATAATTCAGACCTTATTATTGCAATTGGAGCAAGATTTGATGACAGAGTTACAGGAAGAGTAAAAGATTTTGCTCCGGAAGCAAAAATAATTCATATTGATATAGATCCTACCTCAATCAGAAAGAGTGTGCATGTAGATATACCCATCGTGGGCGATGTGAGACTGGTATTAATAGATCTTATAAAGGAGATTAAGGCTATTACGGAAACCAACGAGGTGATTGAGGAGGCAAGAAAACAGTGGAAAAAGACAGTTAATAACTGGAAAAAAGAGCATCCGTTAAGCTATGAGTTCAGCAAAGAGGTCATAAAGCCACAGTTTGTAGTGGAAAAGATATACGAGATTACTAAGGGTGAGGCTATTATTTCAACCGAGGTCGGGCAGAACCAGATGTGGGCTGCGCAGTTTTACAAATACGATAAACCCAGACACTGGCTTAGCTCAGGCGGTCTGGGTACCATGGGCTATGGCTTTCCAGCCGCCATAGGCGCAAAAGTTGCCAACCCTGATAAGCTGGTAATAACCATAGCAGGTGACGGAAGCATTCAGATGAATATTCAGGAGCTTGCCACGGTGGTTATTGAACAGCTGGATGTGAAGGTGGCTATACTGAATAACTGTTGTCTTGGCATGGTAAGACAGTGGCAGGAACTCTTCTATGGAGAAAGATACTCCTCTTCCATACTCTGCGATGTGCCAGACTTTGTTAAACTTGCTGAAGCCTATGGAGCTGTTGGTTTAAGGGCTACCAAACCCTCTGAGGTAGAGCCGGTTATAAAAGAGGCACTGAAAGTAAAAAAACCGGTCTTTATGGACTTCAAGGTTGATATGTTTGAAAAGGTCTATCCGATGGTCCCCGCAGGCGCAGCAATTAATGAGATGATACTGCCTGAAAAAAAAGAGGGGAAGGAAAAACTTAAGGTTGTTAAATAGGAGCGGCTATGACTCATATTTTATCTCTACTTGTAGAAAATAAATTTGGGGTTTTGTCAAGAGTTGCGGGGCTATTTAGCGGCAGAGGGTTTAATATTGAATCCATATCAATCGCTCCAACACTGGATCCTTCTGTATCACAAATGACCATCATTACCTCTGGAGACGACAGGGTGATAGAACAGATTACAAAACAGCTAAACAAAACCATTGATGTGATAAAGGTCAGCGATTTTAGTGATCAGGACTATATTCTGAGAGAGGTTGCCCTGATTAAGGTTTCTGCAAAAGGGCAGGATAGAGAAGAGGCTTTGAGAATTACCAATATTTTCAGAGCAAAAATAGTGGATTCCTCTCCCACCACCTATACCATTGAGGTTACGGGAGATGAAAAAAAGATAGAGGCTATAGTAAACCTGCTAAGACCGCTCGGTATTAAAGAGCTGGTCAGATCAGGTCCCATAGCCATTTTAAGAGAGGAAAAGAAGTAAAAATATTGAATATAGAGGTTTTATATCCCTCTATATCCTTTTAGCCTCCAAAGGCATCAAGTCCTGTGATAAATCTGCCTATTATAAGCTCGTGAATATCGTGGGTGCCTTCGTAGGTATAGACAGACTCAATATTGAGCATGTGTCTGATGGGCACATACTCATCCGATATGCCGTTGGCTCCATGGATCTCTCTCGAAATCTTTGCACAATCTCTCGCTACCTTTACATTGTTCATCTTTGCCATAGAGACCATAGCATAGTTATAACTGCCTTTATCCTTTTCTCTTCCCACCTGAAGAGCAAGAAGCTCTCCCTTGGCGATCTCGGTAAGCATATTTACCAGTTTATGCTGTACCAGCTGAAAGGAGCCTATAGGTTTTCCAAACTGAATTCGCTCTTTTGAGTAGTTGAGAGCCGCATCATAACAAGCCTTTGCCGCACCGATGGCGCCCCATGCTATACCGTATCTTGCCTCAGTCAGGCAACTAAGCGGAGATTTTAATCCGCCAGAGGAGGGAAGTATGTTGTCTGCTGGGATACGGCAGTCAGTGAATATGAGCTCAGAGGTTACCGATGCTCTGAGAGAAAATTTACCATGCATCTCTGGTGCCTCAAAGCCTGGTGTCCCTTTTTCAACAATAAAGCCCTTAATTGTTCCATCTTCAGTTTTTGCCCAGACTATGGCAAGGTCAGCGATAGTACCATTGGTAATCCACATCTTGGCACCATTAATAATGTAATGGTTACCATCTCTTACGGCTTTTGTTTTTAAGCTTCCAGGGTCTGATCCTGAATCAGGCTCTGTAAGTCCAAAACAGCCAATCAGCTCACCTTTTGCCATTTTGGGAAGATATTTATTTTTCTGCTCTTCTGAACCGTATTTCCAGATAGGAAACATGCAGAGGCTACCCTGCACAGAGCAGAAGCTTCTAATAGCGCTATCGCCTCTTTCCAGCTCTTCCATAGCAAGCCCGTATTCAACCGATGAGCCGCCAGGACAGCCGTATCCCTCAAGATGCATTCCAAGAAGTCCCATCTCGCCAAACATGGGGACAAGCTCCTTTGGAAATGTACAGTTTCTGTGATGCTCTGCAATGATGGGGATTATCTCATCCTCCACAAACTTCCTAACGGCTTCTCTCAGCATGCGTTCTTCTTTTGTAAGCAGGTTTTCAAAGTTTAGAAAATCTACGCCCTTATATCTTCCCATAAATAGCCTCCAAAAAGTTTTTATCCGCCAAGATATGCGGACTTAATTTTTTCATCGTTTAATAGCTCTTCCGCCTTTCCCCATACCACCACCTCTCCCACCTCCAGAACGAAGGCGTAGTGAGCCAGCTTGAGCGCAGCTCTTGCATTCTGTTCAACCATAAGGATAGTCATCCCGTTTTCGTTCAAATATCTAACTACCTTAAATATCTCTTTTATAACCAGCGGCGCAAGCCCCATGGATGGCTCATCAAGAATAAGTAGCTGAGGATCTGTCATAAGCGCTCTACCTATAGCAAGCATCTGCTGCTGTCCACCGCTTAATGTGCCCGCTATCTGCTTCTTTCTCTCATTAAGAATAGGAAAAAGTTCGTAGATCTCAGCAAGCTTATTCTCAAGAGTTTTTTTGGTGACATTTTTATAATAGTTATATGCACCCAGGAGTAAATTATCTTTTACAGAAAGATGGGTAAAAAGCATTCTGCCTTCGGGGACAAGGCTTACCCCCAATTTTACAATTTCCTGAGTACTTTTTTTATCAATCCGCTCGTTTTTAAAATATATTTCACCTGATTTTATCGGAACTAATCCCATTAAAGCCTTAAGCAGGGTAGATTTCCCTGCGCCATTTGCCCCAATAATACTGACAATGTGTTTTTCTTTGAGATTTATACTGAGATCCTTCAGGGCATGAATGCCTCCGTAAAAGACATTTATATTTTTCACATCAAGCATTAAAAGAGGTCCTCCTCACCAAGATAGGCATCTATTACATGTTTGTTATTTCTTATCTCATTGGGTGTGCCCTCTGCAATCTTCTCTCCAAAATTAAGAACCACAATGTTGTCAGAGATATCCATAACAAGCCCCATGTCATGCTCCACCAGAAGAACAGTTATATCTTTCTCATCTCTTAGCTTTTTAATAAAAAGAGAAAGATCTCTGGTTTCTGCATCGTTTAACCCCGATGCAGGCTCATCAAGCAGAAGCATTTTGGGCTCTGTAGCCAACGCACGAGCTATCTCAAGAATCCTTTGAGAGCCTATGGGCATATCACCAGCAAGATAATCTTTTTTGTCTTTTAACCCCACATATTCAAGAATTTCTTCGCTTAATCTCCTTATCTCCCGATCTTCATTTATCATACCTGGAAGTCTTAACCCGCTGCTGAAAAAACCTGCCTTTGACTTTATATGTCTTCCCACCATAACATTTTCAAGAACTGTCATTCTGCCAAAAAGCTCCACATTCTGAAAGGTTCTTGATATGCCTAAATGAGCAATTTTTACAGGATTAAGATTGGAGATGGTTTTCTCTTCAAAGGTAATGGCGCCTCTATCGGGTTTATAGACACCACTAATAACATTAAACAGGGTAGTTTTCCCCGCCCCATTGGGACCTATCAAAGCCTTTATTTCCCCCTTTTTAACCTGAAAGCTAACGTCCATAAGGGCAGTGATTCCACCAAAGGTTTTCCAGACTCCATCTATTTTTAACATTTTTATCCTCTATCTTTTTCCTTTAATCTTATCTATAAAAGTTGGCACAATACCCTTTCTCAAAAACAATAAGGATAGTGTAAGAATAAGTCCATAAATCAGCACATCAAGCTCTTCAAATTTCCTTAAAGCTTCAGGCAGAGCTGTGATTATTATAGCTCCCACTACTGCGCCCCACAGGCTGGAAGCTCCTCCTATGACCACCATTGTAAGTATAAGGACTGAGTGAAAAAGAGAAAAGGTACTGGGACTTATAAAGGTTACATAATGGGCATAAAAGCTACCTGCAATGGAAGCATAAACAGCGCTGAGAACAAAGACCTTTGTTTTTAGAAGTGGAACATCTACACCCATAGAGCTACTGCCAGTTTCGCTGTCGTGGATAGCTCTCATAGCTCTTCCAATACGGGAGTCAATAATATTAAATGAAAATATAATCAGCAAAAACACTATGATCCATATGAGGTAGAAATGGTCTGTGGCTGATATAAACTTATAGCCAAGCAGGGAGATATGGGGTATATCTCCAAATCCTGATGGACCACCGGGACCAAGCTCATTTAATATGACATAAATAATCTCTCCAAAGCCTAAAGTAGCTACTGCCAGATAGTGACCTTTAAGTTTTAATGCAGGTATGGCAAGAATAATAGCTGCAACAGATGCTACCAGGGCAGCAATCAGCGCACTTAAGACTGGAGGGATGCCAAACTTTAGGCTTAATATGGCTGATACATAGGCACCTATGCCGTAAAATCCAGCCTGCCCCAAAGAAACCTGTCCAGCATAACCCATAAGAAGGGAGAGCCCCATCGCAATGAGCGCATTAATCCCGGCAAATATGGCTATGGAAAGCGTATAGCTGCTTTTCACAAAGAATGGAAAAAAGATAATTATAAGAATAAAAACAATATAAGCAAGCAGATGTTTCTTTACCATTAGAATTTCCTGACAGTAAGAGTTGATTTATTACCAAAAAGCCCTGCCGGCTTAAAAAACAATATGGTTAGTAATATCACAAGCGCAACGGCATCTTTGAACCCCGAATGTATGTAACCGGCAGTTAGGGTTTCCAGAACACCAATTATAAATCCTCCTAATACTGCCCCCATGCCGTTCCCGAGTCCGCCCATAATGGCTGCACAGAACCCCTTTACCGCTAAAGCAGGTCCTTTATCATATTCCATCAGGGATATGGGAGTGATGGCAATTCCACCAATAGCACCGAGGATAGCACTTAAAAAAAACGATAGCATAATCATCCTGCTCACATTTATTCCAACGAGCTTTGCGGCTGTGGGATTAACAGCGCATGCGCTCATAGCTTTTCCGATCATGGTTCTGTTGAAGAAAAAGAAGATAAGTCCAATACAGCTAAGTGCAATAAAAAGTACCCATAAAACCTGTTGCTGAATTACAGCACCAAATATAATAAAGGGCTCTCCTTCTGAGAAAGGTGGATAATTATAGGGGTCCTTGCCGAATTTATACATCAAAAGCCCTCTAAAGACTATTGATACGGCAACAGTAATCATTATCATAAGTAGAAGGTCAGAATTTTTAAGAGGATTAATAGTTAATCGTTCCATTATAAGACCTATAAGTCCCACAACAAGAATGGTAAGAACTATAGAGAGGAAAAAGGGGATCTGCATTGACTGGGAAAAGAACCACATTATAAGCCCACCCATTACCACAAACTCACCCTGGGCAAGATTAATTATGGAAGTGGCGTTATATATTATATTGAACCCCAGTCCAACTAATGCGTATATGGATCCCACAGTTATACCTGATAATAAAAACTGAAGTAAAACCGTTAACATTATTTATCTCCTGAGAATCTGGCAGGGGGATTGACCCCCTGCAGAATTTAAATTTATTTTAGAATCTCCCAATCTCCATTTTTAACTACAACCATCTCAAAGGCTGTCATATCAAGTCCGCAGTGATCCTTAGGCGACATATTAAAGATTCCACCTGTTCCTGGCCAGTTTTTAATATTGTTTTCAATATAGTCTCTTATTTTAGCCTTGTCAGGACCAACCTTCTTAAGCGCCTCGACCACCATCATTACAGCGTCGTAAGCATGTCCACCAAATGTACCGGGCTCTGATTTAAAACGTTCCTTATAATCGGTCTCATATTTTTTCAGAAGAGCCTTCTGCGGATGATTATCTGGGAGCTTATCCCATACTACCAGCCTTCCAAGTGGTGCAATAACACCCTCCGCTGCTTTTCCTGCAAGTTCAATATTTTTCTTGCTACCCCAGCCATGACTCTGATATAGAGGAATGCCAAGTTTCAGGTCATGCCAGTTTTTTGTAACAACCACCTGTCCTGGACCTACAGACCAGTTAATAACAGCTTCGGCTCCAGTAGCTTTGATTTTTGTAAGCTGAGTAGTCATATCACTGTCTTTTGGACCGTACCTTTCGTCTGCTACTATAGTAATGCCAAATTTTGGGGCTTCATCAAGCAGAGCCTTTCTCCCAGCATCTCCAAAGCCGGTTGATATGGTAATGATTCCTACTTTTTTGATGCCTTTTTTCTTCATGTGATTATAAATTGCCTGAACCGCACTGAGATCATACTGGGGGGTTTTGAAAATCCAGTATCTTTCTTCTACAGGGTTTGTAATACCATAGCCGGCTGCACAGGATACGAGGGTTGTTTTGGCTGAATTCATTATTGGTACAAGCGCCATAGATTCACCTGTAGTTGAAGGACCTACAATCGCTAATACATTATCCTTTTCCAGAAGCTTTTTTGCCGCTAAAACTGCATCTGATTCCTGACTTTTTGAATCCTCAATAATAATCTCCAGCGGATGTCCGTTAATTCCACCTGCCTTATTAATCTGGTCCATAAGCATTATTGCCGTGTTTTTCTCAGGTTCTCCAAGAAATGATGCTGCTCCAGTTACAGAAAAGATTGCACCGATCTTGTAAGGTTCCTTAGCTATAACCTTTCCCGCGAACAGAGAAAGCGATAGAGCTAAAGTTAGAAACAGCTTAAATACTTTACCTTCCTTCATAAATCTCCCTCCTTTTTATTTGATAACTAAAATTATAAAACATCCCCCGAAAAAAATAAAAAAGTTTTTTATTTTAGAAAGTGTATGATAATCCTTTCTCAAAGGCTTTTAAGTTTGTATCCAGTAGATTTTTTTTAACATTCTGTTTTATGGTTTCTAAAACAACATTTTTCTCAAAGGGGAGAAATCTCATTGCCGCTCCCAGTAGTACTATGTTAAGGGCTCTTTTGTCTCCTGCCTCAACAGCCAGCTTTGTGCCGTCAAAGGCATAATAGTTTCGGGCATATTGCTTAATAATTTCCTCAATATTTTCTGTATATTTTTCCATGCCGATTGATACGGTTATACTGCTTATTTTGTAGTTATTGAATAAAACTGTACCACTGTCTTTAAGAAGGTGTATATATCTTGCTGTTTCGAGGGGCTCAAAGCCTATAAGAAGGTCACACTCTCCTTCGCTCACTATGGGTGAATAAACCTTCTGTCCAAACCTTACGAAGCTAACCACGCTTCCACCTCTTTGAGCCATACCGTGTACCTCGCTTTGCTTAACGTCATAGTTTAGTGTTAAAGCTGTTTCTGCAATAACTTTGCTGGTTAGTAGAACTCCCTGTCCC
>JBEQAF010000038.1:0-9055 GCA_041640455.1 bacterium | reverse complement strand
TCCCCCCACACCTGCTATTATTATATTGAAAACGCTCATATATTCCCCCCTTCCATTGCGTCAAACTTGCACATCTGTTTACAGACTGTACACCCATTGCACAGTAACGGATCTATCTGCACAAACTTTGTTTCACCTTGCTCAAAGAGGCTTAGAGCTATACAGCCCACTTTTAAACACATCTTGCAAGCGGTACACTTTTCCCTGTTTACGCTTAGAGGTTTTCTGGTTACCCTGTATCTCAATACACAGGGCTGGTTTGATATCAGGACCGATGGACCTGGAGTCTCCAGCTCTTCCTTAAAAATATTTTCCAGCTCTTTAATTTTATAGGTATCAATCTCTCTAATTCTTTTCGCACCTATTACCTCACATAGCTTTTCTATATTCAGCTTAACTGTCTCCTTTCCTGCGGCTGTTCTTCCTGTGCCTGGATGCTCCTGCCCTCCAGTCATTCCTGTTGTGTCGTTGTTCATAATTACCACTATGGCATCTCCCTGGTTATAAACCATGTTTATCAAGCCTGTAATACCTGAATGAATAAATGTGGAGTCGCCTATTACGGCAATAGGTTTCTGTTTTATCCCCTTTATCTCCAGACCTTTAGCAATACCATGAGCGCCCGATATACTTGCACCCATACAGATACAGGTATGCATAGCTCCAAAGGGTGGAAGAGCTCCTAAGGTATAACAGCCGATATCTCCTGATACAAAGAGCTTTAGTTTAGATAGAATAGTAAAAAGTCCTCTGTGTGAACAGCCAGGACAGAGTGTGGGCGGCCTTCTTGTAAGACCAGCTATAGGGCTTTTTTTCTCAAGGGTTTTGCCTGATATTTTTTCATAAATTAGAGTTTTGCTATACTCTCCGCACATAGGCAGGACGTTCTTACCAAAATCAACTCTGATACCGAGGCTTTTAACATAATCTTCTATTACAGGATCAAGCTCTTCCACTACTGCTACCTTTTTAACCCTGCTTGTAAACTCTCTAATCTTTTTTTCAGGCAATGGCCATGTTATGCCCAGTTTAAGCACCGATGCTTCAGGAAAGGCCTCTTTTACATACTGATATGAGATACCGTTTGTAATTATTCCAAGCTCCTCATTCCCCATCTCAATTTTTGTTAAAGGTGAGTTTTCAACGTATTCTTTAAGTTTTAACGTTCTTTCCTCAACAAGAAGATGTCTCTTCTGTGCATTTACGGGAAGCATTACATATTTTTGTACATCCTGCGCCAGATCTTTGTCTGTAGTTAAGCTTTTTTCAGAAATCTCAACCACACTTTTGCAGTGAGAAACTCTTGTTGTTGTCCTTAAAATTACTGGAGTATCAAAGCTTTCACTTATCTCAAAGGCAAGTTTGACAAACTCCTTAGCCTCCATGGAGTCTGATGGCTCAAGACAGGGGACTTTTGCTAACCTTGCATAATGTCTTGTATCCTGTTCGTTCTGAGAGCTAAACATTCCAGGATCGTCCGCAACCATCACAACCAATCCACCGTTCACTCCTGTGTATGCAGCTGTTAGAAGTGGATCTGCGGCAACATTAAGCCCCACATGTTTCATACAGGCCATGGCTCTCACGCCAGATATTGAAGCTCCTATTGCTGTTTCAAGAGCTACCTTTTCATTGGGAGCCCATTCAGCATAGATGCCCTTATCCCTGTATTCGGTTGTTAAAGTTTCTGTAACCTCCGTACTTGGAGTCCCGGGATAGGAAGAAGCCAGCTTACCATTTGCTTCATAAAAGCCCCGGGCTATGGCTTCATTACCTGATAAAATAACTTTCATTAATCATCCTCCTGTCTTAACTTAACTGATTAAAGTTAGTCCCTGGGTCTATTGTCTATCACCCTTTTTGCCTTACCTTCGCTTCTCTGGATGGTATTGGGTGGCATAAGCTTTATGTTGCAATTTACGCCTATAATATCTTTTATATTATGCTGGATCTTCTTTCTTAGCTCCTTCAGCTCTTCAAACTCCTCTAAAAAGTTCTGAAGATCATCGGTCAAAATCTTTTTAGCAAAGGAGTTAATAAACTCAGGAGTTACCTCAACCTGAACAGTCATCTCATCAAGTCTATCCTGCCTGTCAACAATTATAAGATAGTGAGGTGCTACCTCCTTTGATTTGAGGAGTACCGACTCTACCTGTGATGGATATACGTTTACACCTCTGATTATTAACATATCATCGCTTCTACCTTTTACTCGCTTCATCCTGACCAGAGTTCTGCCGCATACACAGGTTTCAGGATTAAGAGATGTAATATCTTTTACCCTGTACCTTATAAGCGGGATCCCTTCCTTAAGCAGGGTTGTAAGAACACGCTCACCTTCTGAGCCGTAGGGTAGGGACTCACCCGTTTGAGGATCAATTATTTCAGGATAAAAATAATCCTCGTTGATATGTAAGCCATTCTGAGCCTCGACGCATTCAAAGGATACACCAGGACCTGTTATTTCCGACAGACCATAAATATCTATGGCTTTAATATTCATTTTTGCTTCTATCTCTTTTCTCATAGCATCTGTCCAGGGCTCGGCTCCAAATATACCCACTTTAAGCTTTATCTTTTTTGGATCCACTTTAAGCTCCTGCATTACATCATAAATGTAAAGACAAAATGATGGAGTGGAGCACAAAACGGTACTGCCAAAGTCTTCCATAAGCATAATCTGTTTTTGCGTGTTCCCTCCTGAGATAGGGATTACAGCCGCACCAACCTTTTCTGCACCGTAATGAGCACCCAGTCCGCCAGTAAAAAGCCCATATCCGTAAGCGTTTTGAACAATATCATCTTTAGTTACTCCTGCAGCGGTCATAGTTCTTGCCATGCTTTCAGCCCAGATCTCTATATCATATCGCGTATAGCCAACAACTGTGGGTTTTCCCGTGGTACCTGAAGATGCATGAATTCTAACAATTTCACTCATGGGAGCAGCAAAGAGACTAAAAGGGTAATTATCTCTTAAATCCTGTTTTGTTGTAAACGGAAGTCTTTTAATATCATTAATGGATTTTATATCCTCAGGTTTTACTCCCATTTCATCAAACTTCTTCTTATAAAAGGGTACATTGTTGTAAACCCTTTCGCAAACCTTTCTAAGCCGTTCTCCCTGTATTTTTCTCATCTCCTCTCTACTTAAAGACTCCTCCTTATGCCAGTGCATAAGCCCCTCCTTTATTTTTAAAATTTATCTATTTTGTATAGTTATAAAAACCTCTACCCGCCTTTCTGCCCAGCCAGCCTGCTTTTACCATCTTTCTCAGGATATCAGGCGGATTAAATCTTGGGTCTTTTGTATATTCGTAAAATATATTTCCCACATAATAGGCAATTTCAACACCTGTAAAATCCATAAGCTCAAGAGGTCCCATGGGCATGTTGGTGCCCAGCTTCATTGCATTATCTATATCTTCGGCGGTTGCCACACCATTTTCATATAGTCTTGCAGCATCAAGCATCATTGGAACTAAAAGCCTGTTCACTATAAATCCAGGCGTATCTTTGCAAAGCACAGATATTTTACCAAACTTTTCTGACAAAGCTTTAGCCAATTTTATGGTATCTTCATCGGTCTGCAAAGCGGGAATTACTTCTACAAGCTTCATTACGGGGACAGGGTTAAAAAAGTGCATACCTATAAATTTTTCCGGTCTCTTACAAAAGGAAGCCATCTCGGTAATTGAAAGAGATGAAGTATTGCTGGCATAAACTACCTGATCTTTTGTAACAGCGTCAAGCTTTTTAAAGAGCTCCTTTTTTACCTCTATATTTTCAAAAACTGCCTCAATCACAAAATCCACAACCGATAGATCTGTATGATTTTTCGTAAAACTGATTCTTCCGAGAACAGCTGATCTTACCTCTTCCGTAATCTTTCCTTTTTCCACTAATTTTTTAAGACTTCCTTCAATGCTTGATAAGCCTCTTTTTATGGCACCATCATCTGCCTCAAGCACAATCACTTCAAATCCTGAGCTTGCAGCAACCTGAACAATCCCGGCACCCATAGATCCGCAACCGCAAACACCAATTTTTTTGATATCGCCTATCTCCATACTTTCTCCTCCTCTAAAGTATTTATTCTCCTTTAAACTGGGGTTTCCTTTTTTCCATAAAGGCTGTAAGCCCCTCTTTTGCATCAGCTGTTTTGAATACCTCCACGAAACATTCTTTTTCAAAGAGAAGGGCTTCCGATAAAGGCATCTCAATACCTCTGTAAACAGCCTTTTTAGCAATACCTAAAGCCCTTGTTGCCATCCTGGAAAGCTTTTTAGCAAAATTAATAGATTCAGGCAAAAGATCCTGCGGCTCATAAAGTCTGTCAACAAGACCTAAAGCAAGAGCATCCTCAGGACTGAGCTGGGTTCTGTTTATCAGAAGATCAAGCGCCTTATAACCTATAAGTCTTACCAGTCTTTGAGTGCCACCTGCACCGGGAATAATTCCAAGCCCTGTCTCGGGTAGCCCTATGGTATAACTACCCTTTGCAGCAAAACGATAATCGCAGGCTAAGGCAAGCTCAAAACCTCCTCCCAATGCAAAGCCGTTGATAGCCGCTATAATGATCTTTTCCATATCCACCAGCTTCTGGAAGCTCTTCTGAAAGAACTCCGTTATGGACGCAGACTCTTCTTCCGTCATGGCAAGAATCATCTTAATATCTGCCCCAGCTACGAAAAATCTTTCGAGGGCGCTTGTAATGACAATTACTTTTATGGCGCTATCAGCTCTGAGCTCATCAAAGGCAGATGAAAGCTCGGCTACAAAATCCCTGTTTATAGGGTTTGATGGTGTTCTGTTCATTTTAATAATTCCAACTGCCTCGTCCCTTTCAATCTGTAAAAAGCTATAGTTTCCCATTTTGCCCCCTTATCTTCTCATTTCTTTACCATAGGTCTCTCTAAGTATGCGATGGAGTATTTTCCCCGCGCCGCTTCTTGGCATCTCCTCATCTTTGATAAAAATTATCTCTTTAGGTATCTTAAAACCCGCAATCTTTCCTTTGCAGTGTTCAATAATCTCTTTTTCTGTGGCTGTCTTCCCCTGATGCAGAACCACAACAGCCGTAACCTGCTCTCCCCATTTTTCATGAGGTACACCAATTACTGCCACATCTTTTACCGCAGGGTGAGAACCCACCACATTCTCTACCTCTGATGGATAAACATTCTCACCACCAGTTATTATCATATTTGCTTTTCTGTCGACAAGGTAAAAGAAGCCGTCTTCGTCCTTGTAAGCCATATCCCCTGCACTGAAATAGCCGTTTTTTATAAAAGATTTTGCTGTTTTTTCCGGGTCCTTATAATAGCCATCAAACATCATGGGACCTCTCGAATAAAGCTCTCCTACCTGACCGACCGGTACCTCCTCCCCGTTCTCGTCGAGTAGTAAGATACGGTCAATTCCAATTACCTCCCTGCCTATGGAGCCAAGCTTTTTTAACTGCTCATGGGGTCTAAGAATCGTTACTATGCCTGCCTCTGTAGAGCCATATGCCTCGTATAGCTCTGAATTTTTAAAAAACTCCAGTATCTGTAGCTTTGTGTCTCTTCTTACCGGTGCGGATGAGCAGAGTAGTTTCCTTATGCAGTCCACATTGTATTTTGACTTAACGCTATCAGGCAGTGCCAGTATCATTATGTAATGAGTAGGAACAAGAGAGGTAAAGGTAATTCGTTCCTCCGAGATGGTCTTTAAGAGGTCTTCAGGATCAAAGCTTTTTAGCTTGTAAACGTAGCAGGTTGCACCAATGTATGTAAAGGTAAATCCGTAATAGACTGAGTTAATATGGCAAAGCGGCATAACTACCATGCCTATGTCATCTTCTTTAAAGCCTTTCTCATAGGCAGTGACAAGATACTGGGCTATAAGTGACTCGTGACTTTTAACCACACCTTTGGGTAGACCTGTGGTGCCTCCAGTATACATAATAATCCATGTGTCTTTACCAGCTATGGGTACATTAGGATCAGAATCATTACTTTTGCTTATAAGCTCCTCATAATCAAGATAGCAGTCACATTCACAGTCACAGCTGGGGGCTGAACCAAACTTTATAAAATGCTTCACCTCTTTCAATTCATCGTATAGCCTGTTAATCGTATCGGTGAACTCGTCTTCAAATATTACTGCTCTTGCATCTGAATGATTTATCACATGCTTTATCTCTGGCGGGGCTAACCTGAACATGACAGGTACCGCAATGATCCCGCTTTTTGCAGTTGCAAGGTAGATCTCCATCCATTCGATACAGTTATAAGCAAGTACGGCAACCTTATCTCCCTTTTTTAACCCCAGCCCTGAAAGGGCATTTGCGAGCCTGTTAGCCCTCTGGTTCCAGTCAGAGAAGGTGAGTTTTCTGGTTTTATCTGCCACAGCTACCTTGTTTGGAGTTCTCTCTGCGTACATTCTGACTATATCAGCAATATTTATCCAGACTCTTGACATAGCGCCTCCCCTATAAACCTTTTCTTACCTTTATACTGTCTATAAAATCCTTGATCCTTCCAATAACCAGATCTCTGTCATAACCGCTCTGATCATTATGATCTGATTCAATAATTATAGAAGGTATATTAAGCCGTTCTTTTGCCATTCTGGCAAGTTCAGGCTGAACCAGCGAGTAAGGTTTGCAGCTTCTGTCAGAGTGCATTACTAAGCCATCAACACTGTACTGGCTGATAAGCTCTTCAAGTAGCTGCCAGCGGCGCTCTATCTGGACATTTAGAAATCCAGAGCCCACATAATAGCCAAAACTTCTAATAGGGTTTGATTCATCCACTATACCCATAAATCTGGGACCCCATGCCTGTGTATAGGTATCTATAACAAATATGGCATCATATTTTTCAAGCTCATCAAACAATCGCAGGTCAAACCAGATAGGTAGGTTATCCCATAAAAGCCTGACCTTCTCATCAGGAACAGGAAAATCTTTGTTTTCAATACGCTCTTTAAGCTCATCTCTTAAAAATTTCAGATGGCTGATATATTGCTTTGTTCCTCTCAAAGATACCATGGGAAACATATGGGTAAAAATGTCTCCCGCATTCATGGGACAGGGTTTATGCGCCCTAAGCTCCAGTATCTCAGCCCAGAGCCTTTTCCCTTCGTTTGATATACTTACAATCTCCCTGAATTTTTCTTCATTAAAACTTTTTCCTGTCTTCTCAGAAATAAAGTCAATCATCCTCAAAAGCTCTTTTTCCATGTAATCCAGATGATAGGAGTCAGATTCCAGCATCACCTGAGGCGCATCTATGGTAAAGGTAGGCGAACCACATATTCTTTCAACAGACCTCCACCAGGTCATAATCATTATGCAGGAGTTAGTTGTCTCTACCTGAATGGTGGGGCAGGGCAGCTCCCCTACGGGTCCCTTTTTTGACAATATACTGCCTATATTTGCCCTTGCGTAAGAGCAGATATCGGAGGTAAATCCCTTATATTCGGCTATTCTTGAAAGCTCAGGAGTTATCTTCTGTGCGCCACACATGGCGCCATAATTTTCCGGGTAAAATGGGAATACATCCATAGCATAGAATATCTCGCAAGGAACCCCCACATTCAGCCATGCCACAGGCTTACCTTCCTGAGACCATTTAAAAAAATCATCATAATAGTTTTTAATCAGTGTTTTTAAACTTTCGGTTGCCTTTAATCTTTTTCCCATTCTACCTTCCTAAATATTCTCTCCAAGCTGTTCATAAAAGGCTTCAAGCCTTGTCTTTATCTGTTGATAATTGGATAGTCTGTGATCTGATTCAATATAAATATGGGGGATCTTCTCCTTTTCAAGCCGCTCTTTTATAAAAGGATACTCAAGCCCTTCTGAATCGCAGAAACTTGTTCGAAAAAATATAACGCCCTTTGCTTCTGATGATCTTACTTCATAGATTAACTCTTCAATCCTTCTGTCCGATGGTTCTTTCACAGAACAGGGGGGTTTTTTAATATATCTTCTCGCAATGTTTGCTGAAAGCTCTGACAGGCTTTCTCCTCCTTCTTCAACCAGATCTTTAAAATATCTGGTACCGGAGGCTAAATCATCGGATATGAGATAAAATCCTATCTGGTCAATAAGATCAAAAAATCTCAGGTTATCCATTTCGGTGGCGGAAAGCACAACCCTTATCCCTTTTCTTTCGTTACCGGCAGTAAGGTTTATTTTGGAAATCCTATCAAGAAAATCATTAATCTTAAGATAAGTGGAAGAGAAGATGATTGAGTAGAAGTCTCTACTTTTAATATTTAAAACCCCTTCCTTTCTTGCCTTATAAAGATTTTCTATTAACTTTCGTTTATTATTGACCACCTTTATAGCTTCTTTTAGAAGCTCAGGTCTGAGAGTTCTATCAAAATGTCTTGCCAGATCTGAAAAGACATGTATAAACTCTTCCTTTAGATATTCAACGGCTGTATCTTTTGTAACCTGACTGTATCTTATATATCCCACATAGGGCGATAGTTTTTCGGTCTTCCAGACCTCATATACCCCCCTGAGAGAGTCACAGTATCGTGTAAAAAATACAGCTGAGAGAAAGGATAATTTGTTTTTTAGAGCCTGTTCTAATAGATTTTTTGCGTAGGGGCAACAAAATCCCTGAATATAAGCATCTGCAAGATGGGGCTCGTCTTCATCACTCATAATCCTGACCGGATGTATGGATAATGCATACAGGTATTCTTCGGGGAAATAAGTATCTGTGTAACCAGCTATAATCTCTTTTTCTGCCAGCTCTCTAAGATAGCTATAATATGTCATATTGCTCCAATCCCTGCATATGTTCTATTACTCCCTTAACCTTTATTTCACTGGTTCAAAGGCAAAATAATATCTTTCTATCTCAATGGTTTCCCTGCCAAACTCTGCAGGAAATGATTCTACGGGAAAGCTAACAAATCTCACTTTATCCCCCTCATTAAGCTCTCCCCGCCCGCAGTTTATCACACGGGAGATAAGAGTCATTACATCTCCCAGTTTAATTATAGCAAGCACGAGAGGTACTTCAAAACCAACCGGTACCCCAATCTCTTCTTC
>JBEQAF010000037.1:0-19917 GCA_041640455.1 bacterium | reverse complement strand
AGGGGATCCGCCGCTCCTGGCACAGACTTACAACCTTTTTTAACTCCTCCCGATCCATCTGGGCTTCTTTAAAGGTTCTTTGATTGGGTGATAAAAAATAGGAATAATCGGAAAAATAGGGTGGAAAATAACCGCCGTAAAGCTCATCTACACCCTCTTCGGTTAATAGTTTTGCCTCCAGATAATTATCAACAGGCGAAAGAATCCTTATTTTTTTCTTTTGTCCCATATTTTAATCTTTCTGTAATCCCAGGATTTGGCAGTTGCCTTCTTTTTGAGAACATGTCCCGCAATAATCAGTGCCATTGATGGTTCCTTGGTGGAGTTAAAGTAATCCTTTTTTACCTTCTGATTAATATTTTTAAGAGTCCCCTCAATAATCTCTTGCTCAGGAAGAGATATTTTATAAAGTATGGCGATGGGACAGTCTTCTCCCATATGGGGGATAAGTCTTTCTGTAAGCTCCTGGATGGGAATATGATTCATAAATAAAACAAGGGTCATATCTCTACCTAAAAATCTTGTAAAGTTATGGTCTTCAAAGGATGTTTTGAGTGATCGAGAGCTTGTCAGCACTATAGTATTGGAAACATTTGGAAGGTCAAGGGTCTTTTTTAAAAGTGCAGAGGCAGCATTTACAATCCCCACACCGGGGACCACAACGGCAATATCTTTATAGTGGTCTATAATGGGCTGGAAGGGTGAAAATACCGTCTCGTCTCCAGGTAGAAGAAAGCTTATATCTGACTCTTTAATATGTTCCTCAATAAGTTTTTTGAGGTCTTTGAAAAGATAATCCAGCGGGTCATAGATGATTTTGCTTCTCAGATATTTTTTATATGTGACTTTATAAATATTGGGAGCAAAGATTACTTTGCTCTTTTTAAGACAGTTTAAGCCTTCCATCGTAATATGTCTTGGATCTCCTGGCCCGGCGCCTATAAAAAATATATTGTGTTTTCCCATAGCATCTCCTTATTTAGTACTCAAGCATATAATAAAGCAAACCAACCCATTCAATTATTACTACTTTTCGGAGGTATTTATTTTTCCACCAGCTATCAATGTCAAAGTTCCTACTATATGCAGGGTGAACCATAACTTTTACTCCTTCCTTTTCAAGGAGTTTTTTAAAAATATAGGCTGTTCTCCTTGTGTGATAAAAAGAGGTAACCACTATGACCTTTTTGTAATTATTTTTTACAACTAAATCTCTTGTAAAAACCGCCTCCTCATAGGTATTGCTGAGAAACCTTACTGGGTAAACAAAATATTTGTCCGTAAGCTTGTATCGGTAATAATCCTCTCTTTCAATCTCAAACCCTGTAAAAAGAATCTTTTTAGCATATCCTTCATTAAACAGTTTTACCGCTTCGTGCTTTCTAATATTCTCACCTCCGAGGGCAACAATCAGGTCAGATTTTTCAAGTTTATCCGATACAATCAGCCTTTTTCCTATATAAAGAAGCATCTGATCGCCTTTGACAATAGCAAAAAAGGTTAAGGAGCTGATTATAATGAAAAGAAAAAATATCAGTCTGTGCTTAATCCCTTTCATTTAGTTACCCCCCTGACTGGCTAAAAAGCCAACTATCCCTGCAGTGACAGAAACATTCAGTGAATCAACACCTTTTTTCATGGGGATGTAAAGATTTATCTTATTTAAAAAGGAGATATTGATACCTCCTCCTTCCTGTCCGAGAACAAAAACATTTTTTGCTGACAGCTCTATATCTTTAATATTATTGCTGGGTCTTCCCGAGGTGGTTAGAAAAAATATTTTAAAACCAAGATCATATAATCTCTGTAAAGTCTCAGCGTCTCCTTCCATGCAGGGAACTCTCAATATACTTCCTGTACTTGCCCGCACTGCCTTTTCATTATAGGGTGATACGCCAGTTTTTTCATATATAACTGCAGAAAAACTAAAAGCATCTGCTATTCTTATAATAGAGCCCACATTCCCGGGATCCTGAAGTCCCGCAAGAAAAAATATATTCCCATTCAGACTGGCTAATTCATTCAGCCTCCAATGGGGGATCTCCACCATTCCACCAATCCCTTGAGGTGTTTTAGTACAGGAAAGCTTTTTAAAAACCCTTTCAGAAACAATAAGAAGCTCATCAAAGCTGATATTAACTTTTTCACCTAACTTTTCTTTATAAAAAGCCTGTTCTATTACAAGTATATGAGATTTTTTACTTTCCTTTTCTATCTCATGGTAGAATTTATAGCCCTCCCACCAGAAGAAGCGATTTTCACGCTCTTTAATAATCTTTCTAATGGTTTGGTTATCGGTAGAGCTAATTATTTTCATTAAAAATCGATCTCTAAGGTATCAGTATCATTTGAAAAAAGTGGACCTATAATCCTGTAAAATTCATTCTGACCAATACGCTCTTTTATATGCTCTCTTATGACAATTATATACTGTTTATTTAGATCAATGTTAATAATGTTTTCCTTTTCACTGAGTTCTACAATGTAGAGAGGACTTTTTTTAATATCATCTCCCTCATAAATCAGGGCTTTAAGCGGTAAGTGGGGCTCTTTTTTAAATTTTATGGTCAGAGGCTTGTCTCCCTTTGGAACCCGCTTCTGAAAAATGCCTGATGCTTCAGGCAATGTTAATGATAAAGTGAATATCTTGCCTGGTTTAACCTCTATAGGATTTTTATTATATACTGTAATCCGGTCTCCTGCCCTAAGAGGTCCTGTATCACTGCCACTAAGCCGCTTCCTTGCCACAAGAAAATATCTCCCCTCCGGCACATCAAAGAAAAAATAACCTTTTTCGTTAGTTTTTTCCATAAAGTCTGAAGGACCAATGAGTCCTCCCACCAATGACCTGTAAAGTGATACATATACGTCCGGTTCAGGAATATGATTTTTAGAATAAACATAACCTTCAATTCCTGTCCTGTTTTTGGGACTGTTATTGATACCAGTAGAGCATGAAAGAACAACAAAAAATAGAAATAAATATAAAAGGCGCATACATATAAATTATAAATTATAAAGAACTCCTAAATAAAGGTTAAAAACACCTGTTGAAATAAAAAGAATTGCTATGGGCTGTTGAAAATATGTGGAAAAAATTTTTTTTAATTCTCAAAATTAGACAGAAAACATTCTATATCAATTAATTAAGAGACGCCTGTTCAAAAAAATAAGAAAAATACTTAATGTGGATAAAAAAAAGCTTGACACATACTATATATTGTGGTTAAATCTACTTCAACACACTAAATATGGAGGCTATATGGCAGAAATATTAGAACTAAAGCCACCGGTTAAAGTAGATTATAAGGACACAACAGATCTGGCAGTATTTGTAAGAACCTCCGACGAAGAGCTTGCATCCTGGAACAGGCAGAAGATAGTTGAGGCTCTTATTAGAGAGACTCTACTTGATAGAGATACAGCAGAGATGATAAGTAAAGAGGTAGAGCAGGTAATAATAAGATCTGGCATATCGGTGCTGACCTCTCCGCTCATAAGAGAGATAGTTGATGCCAAGCTAATTGAGCATGGGCTTGAAAGAGCAAGAAGAATGCATACTCGTCTTGGTATGCCGCTTTATGATGTGGAACAGCTTCTCACATATCCTAATAAGGAAAATGCCAATGTGCCACACGGTCCTGAGGCTACCAACCTTACTCTTGCAGAAAATATTAAAAAGGAGTACGCTCTGCTGAATGTGTTTTCTCAGGATATTTCAGATGCCCACATGAAGGGAGATGTTCATCTGCATGATCTTGGTTTTATAGACAGACCCTACTGTTCAGGACAGAGTTTAGAATATATTAAAAAATTCGGCTTATCACTTCCCAACTCACTTGCCATAGCAAAACCAGCCAAACATCCGGAAGTGCTGCTTGCTCACATGGTAAAATTTGCCGCTGCCTTGCAGTCAAATTTTGCTGGTGCCATAGGCTGGGATGCGGTGAATCTGTTCTTTGCTCCCTATCTGGAGGGGATGATCGATAGAGATCTGAAACAGCTTGCCCAGATGCTCATTTTTGAGTTTTCCCAGCAGGCAGTTGCTAGAGGCGGACAGGCAATATTTTCAGATATAAATCTCTACTGGGAGGTGCCAAAACATTTTGAGTCAGTTCCTGCAATAGGACCAGCTGGTGAATATACAGGTAAAACTTATGGCGAATACTCAGAACAGGCAAAAAGGTTTGTTAAGGCGCTTTTTGAAGTTTATATGGAGGGAGATGGCTGTGGAAGACCATTCTTCTTCCCCAAACCGCTTGTTCATATTACCGAAAAGTTCTGGAAAGAAGAGGGGCATGAGGACTTCTTAAATCTAATATCTGAGGTTGCCTGCGAGAAAGGTAATACCTATTTTGTTTTTGACAGAGGAAATACGGCTAAAATATCCGAATGTTGCAGGCTGAGTTTTAAACTTCAGGAGAGTGACCTTCTGGATGCAAAGATGCCCTGGAGAATGAGATATTCGGCTCTCCAGAATGTGACGATTAATCTTCCAAGAATTGCCTATGAGGCTAAAGGTAGTGATGTAAAGCTATTTGAAATTATTGCCGAGAGGATGGAGCTTGCCGTTAAAGCTCACATTCAGAAGAGACTTTTTATAGAGAAACTGCTTTCACAGGGAGAAAAGGGACCTCTTGCCCTTCTAACCATGAACAAAGATGGACAGCCCTATCTAAGAATGCACAGAGTATCTTATCTTATAGGTATGGTAGGATTAAATGAGCTGGTCAAATACCATCTTGGTCAGGAACTGCATGAAAGCAATTTTGCATTGCAGTTTGGTCTTAAGATAATAGCCCATATGAAGCTTCTTTCAGACAAGTTTAGCAAGATGCACAATATGCATTTTGTTCTTGAACAGACACCAGCTGAGAGCACTGCATACAGATTTGCAAGGCTGGATCTTAAACATTACTCTGAAAAGGCTGGCAGAGTAGTTAAGGGAGATATTTCAAGAGGTGAGATATATTATACAAACTCTACCTATCTAAATGTAAGTCATCCCATAAATCCTATAGACAGAATAAAGATAGAAGGTAAATTTCATCCGCTCATTGAGGCGGGTTCGCTTACCCATATCTGGCTTGGAGAGAAAAAACCTGCAAAGGAAACCATGGCAAACTTTATAAAAAAGATATTTCATCAGACGGAGAATGACCAGGTTGCTTTCTCCCCTGAATTTTCAACCTGCCTTGACTGTAGACGTACAGAAAGAGGCTTAGCCACCAGCTGTAAATACTGCGGTTCCGAAAAGATAGAAAATATTACAAGAATTACTGGCTACTTTACAAGAGTCTCCAGCTGGAACAAGGGAAAGATAGGTGAGTTGAGAGATAGATTTAGAAGTGTTGAATATTTTTAAATAGAAAGGGGGATAAAATGATTCTTTTTTCAACACCAACCTGTGGCAAATGTAAAGAGATTAAAGAGAGTTTTGATCTGAAAAAACTCGGTGTTGAGGTAAAAGAGCTCACCGAAGACAACCCCGATGCACTCGCCTGGCTTGCCTATTATGAACTCGTCAAGAAGGCAGAGAATGGACTACCTATAATGGTTTTAAAGGAAAGCAATGTGGTAATTACTGGCGCAGAAAATATTAAAAAGTTTCTTCAGAATAAACTTAAGAACTAAAGGCAATATGGGGCTGGGATGCCAGAAAAGGTTTCCCTGCCCCTTCCTGGCAGATGATTTCAGTAAAAGTTTTATCAACTTCTTTATCCTTTCCGCCCTTTAATGTAAATGCCTATCATATTAAGACAAAGCGTCACAGAATTCTCTTCGACAGCACTTTAAGAGATCAGAAAAATATTGAAATAATTATTGATGAGGTTAAAAAATCAGGTGGCATTGATGCTATCATACTCTCTCACGGTCATCTGGATCATGCTGGGGGTGCCTCTGCTATCTCAAAGGAGTTTGATGTTCCTATCTACGTTGCTTTTGAAGAGAATGAAAGGATCTCTTCCGGACTGGAGCTAAGGATGGATAGAAGGATAAATAAGATTCTAAAAGTTCTTGACTTCTTTGGCTTTGACAGGGTATCAACCGAAAAGGAGCGGGAGAAACTCAGTTTTTACAAATCTCTGATGGAGCCCATAGATGTATTTTTCAATATAAACAGTTTTAAAGATGATGAGATAGAAATAGTGCGCTTACCGGGGCATACGTGGGGCAGTACAGGTTTATTTTTTAAGGAAGGGAGGCTTTTATTTGCTGGAGATGCAGTCCTGTCAGAAGGGGTGTCTGCCTTTTTTGATGTGGAGAGGCTGGAAAATACCTTAGAGGAATATGTTAACTCTCTTGAAAAGATAGAAAACTTGAAGCCTTTACGGATATATCAGGGACATTCAGGCACAATTGATAATCCGGAAGATGTTCTAATAAAACACAAAAAATACATAAATCAAACATCTAAAAAGATTATGGATATGATAAAATCAGGATATACTGTAAAAGATGTAAAAGAGCGTCTTTTCTCAAAAAATTACAACATACTTATCGCATTGTCAGAGATCGTATACGCCCTTGAAAAGGAAAACATTCCTGTTCTTGAGGAGCTTAAAGAAATTATGAAAGGGTAGCATTAAGCTACCCCCTAAGTTAAGCATTTTTCACAAAATTAAGCAGCCCACCAGCAGCTATTATGTTTGCCTGTCTTGGGGTAAGGTTTGCCTTAACCCTAAAAGAGTTATTTTTTGTTTTATTAATTACCTCTATCTCCTGATTGTTAAATATTTTTTCTGTAAAATCAGAGATATAAAGCACATCATTGCTATCTATGTTATCAAAATCAGCAGGGTTTACAAAAACAAGCGGTAATATGCCAAAATTAATCAGGTTGGAACGATGAATCCTTGCGAAGGATTTTGCGATAACAGCTTTTATACCCAGATACATAGGTGCAAGAGCCGCATGTTCCCTGCTTGAGCCCTGACCATAGTTTTCTCCGCCCACAATAAATCCGCCGCCATGTTTTTTTGCATTATCATAAAAATTTTCATCAAGGCTATAGAAAACATATCTTGATATGGCAGGAATATTGGATCTTAAAGGCAGGATTTTTGAACCCGCAGGCATAATATGATCTGTGGTAATGTTATCCGAAACCTTAATAAGAACTAAACCTTCGAGAACTGCTGGCAACGGTTTTGCAACTGGTAGAGGTGCAATGTTAGGACCTCTTAAAATCTCCACTTCATCAGGGTTATCAGATGGTGGAAAGATTAGATTATCATTTATAATAAATTTCTCAGGAATTTTAACGGTAATCTGATCCGTAAAAATGTCTCTCGGATCAGTAATCTTTCCAGCCAAAGCTGATGCCACCGCAACTTCTGGTGAACAGAGGTAAACCTGAGCGTCCTTTGTGCCGCTTCTGCCTTCAAAGTTTCTATTAAATGTTCTTAAAGAAACAGCCCCTGAGGCAGGAGACTGTCCCATCCCTATACATGGACCGCAGGCGTTTTCCAGAATTCTTGCACCGGAAGCAATTATGTCAAAAAGATATCCTTCTCTGTCGATGGTCTCCATTACCTGTTTGGAGCCAGGAGAGATAACAAGGCTAACATGGCTTGGTAGGTTTTTCCCTTTAAGCAGTTTAGAAACAGTTACCAGATCTTTATAAGATGAGTTTGTACAGCTTCCAATACATACCTGATCAACCCTGATCCCCTTCAGCTCTCTAACCTTTTTTACATTATCAGGAGAATGGGGGCAGGCTATCAATGGTTCAAGAGAAGACAGATCAATCTCAATCACCCCATCATACTGTGCATCAGGATCTGCCGTGAGCTCAATAAAATCCTTTTCTCTACCTTCGGCTTTCATAAACTCATAGGTAATCTCATCGGCAGGAAATATGGAAGTAGTTGCCCCGAGCTCTGCTCCCATATTAGTTATGGTAGCTCTTTCTGGCACAGAAAGGGTTTTAACGCCCTCACCGCCATACTCAAATATTTTTCCTACACCGCCTTTAACAGTTAATCTTCTCAGAAGTTCAAGGATTACATCCTTTGCAGCAACATAGGGCTGTAGTTTACCTGTAAGGTTTACAAGGATCACCTCGGGCATATTTATGTAGAAAGGATATCCAGCCATAGCCGTTGCGATCTCAAGCCCACCAACTCCTATGGCAAGCATTCCAATTCCACCAGCTGTGGGGGTATGGCTGTCTGAACCAAGAAGGGTTTTTCCTGGCTTACCGAACCTCTCAAGATGAATCTGGTGGCATATGCCGTTTCCTGGTGCTGAAAAATATATGCCGTATTTTGCTGCAAAAGTTCTCAGGAATCTGTGGTCATCGGCGTTCTCAAAACCAGACTGGAGCGTATTGTGGTCCACATAACTTACCGAAAGCTCAGTTTTTACCTTTGGTATTCCGATGGCTTCAAACTGCAGATAAGCCATCGTGCCTGTGGCATCCTGTGTGAGAGTCTGATCTATCTTTATGGCTATTTCAGAGCCCTTTTTTAACTCACCCGATACAAGATGGCTTTGCAAAATCTTTTCTACAATATTTTTTCCCATTTATACCTCCTCCAGAAAATGGTAATATTATAAACCATAGCATATAAGATTTAAAGATTATTGATAATTTCTGTTGAATTAATCTTTGAGGACTTATAATTATTTACTTCTCAAGGAAAAATTTTATTGACCTTGACAGAATATTTTCGTAAAATCATATTCTTAACTTTTTTAAGGAGGAATTTATATGTACGCCATTATAAAAACAGGGGGAAAGCAGTATAAGGTTTTCCCAGGTGAGATTATAAAGGTTGAAAAGCTTGGACTGGAGAAGGGAAGTCAGGTGGATTTTACAGAGGTGCTCCTTGTTAAAAAGGATGATGAAAGCCTTCTTATTGGTAAACCAGTAGTTGATAATGCTGTGGTCAGCGGTAAGGTGATTAGGGAAGGTAAGTCAAAAAAGATACTGGTTTTTAAAAAGAAAAGAAGAAAAGATTTCAGCAAGCTCTATGGTCATAGACAGCCATTTACTGAAGTTTTGATAGAAGAGATTAAGGCTTAGAAAAGGAGGTAAATTTATGGCTCATAAAAAAGGTGTTGGAAGTAGTAGAAATGGTAGAGATAGCGAAGGTAAAAGACTGGGAGTTAAAAGATTTGACGGTCAGGAAGTAAAAGCCGGTTCCATACTGGTCAGACAGAGAGGCACAAAGGTATTCCCGGGCAAGAATGTAGGCATGGGGAAGGATCACACCCTTTTTGCTCTTATTGAAGGAGTTGTTAAATTTGAAGATTTTGGTAAAGATAGAAAAAGAGTGAGTGTCTATCCGGCTAATTAAACATATGTATGAAATTTGTTGACGAAGCTGAAATATTTGTTAAGGCAGGAGATGGCGGAAACGGATGCATCAGCTTCAGAAGAGAAAAATTCATTCCTAAAGGAGGCCCTGACGGCGGCGATGGCGGAGACGGCGGAAACGTCATCTTCAGGGCTTCTCAGAATCTAAATACTCTTCTTGATTTTCGGTATAAAAAAAAATATCTTGCAGAAGACGGAAAACCCGGTCAGGGTAAAAATAAGCACGGAAAATCGGGCAATGACCTGATAATACCCATTCCTGTAGGGACAGTTATAAAAGATATTGATAAAAACATTGTTATTGCTGATCTTATTAAGGATGGCGATGAGGCGCTTGTTGCCAGGGGTGGAATGGGTGGAAGAGGAAATGCCCATTTTGCAACACCTGTTAGACAGACACCTCGTTTTGCCGAGAAAGGTACTGCTGGTGAAGTAAAACATATTAGGTTAGAGCTTAAACTTCTTGCCGATGTGGGTATTATTGGATTCCCCAATGCTGGAAAATCAACCCTTCTCTCGGTGATCAGCGCTGCAAAACCAAAAATTGCCGATTATCCTTTTACCACACTGGTTCCAAATCTTGGTGTAGTTAAGTTTCAGGACTTTAAAAGCTTTGTAGTTGCCGATATACCAGGACTTATTGAGGGAGCTCATAAGGGTGAAGGGCTTGGACACAGCTTTTTAAAACATATTGAAAGAACAAAGCTTCTTGTCCATCTTGTAGATCTTTCTTATCTCGGACACAAAAGACCTTTAAAGGGCTTTGATATTATCAATAATGAGCTTAAAATGTTTAATGAAGAGCTTGCAAAAAGACCCCAGATAGTGGTCATTGGAAAGATGGACATGAATGACGTGAGAAAAAGATCTAAAAGATACGAAAATTATTTTACCAAAAAGGGATATAAGGTATTTAAAATATCATCTGCTACAAGGGAGGGGTTGGGAGATCTGCTGTTTTATATTTCAAAATATCTGACCGAAAGGACATAAACTGATGGACAGGGATTTTATTAAGAAATCAAAGAGAGTGGTTATCAAGATAGGTAGTTCTATAATAACCGATGAGAAAGAGGTTATAGACGATGCCTTTCTTAGAGGGCTTGCTGGTCAGTTGAGCATTCTTAGAGAAAAAAAAGGGCTGGAGTTTGTTATTGTAAGTTCCGGTGCGGTTGCCGCCGGGATGATGGTTCTGAAAATTAAGGAAAAGCCTAAAAAGCTTACGGAAAAACAGGCTCTTGCTGCCTGCGGACAGGGCTTTCTTATTCATAAGTACAGTGAGATTTTTCTTGAGAAAGGGATTTATGTAGCCCAGATTCTTCTCACATCAGAAGATATTGCCGACAGGAAAAGATACCTGAATGGAAAAAACACTTTTGAGGTGCTGATCCAGAAAAAGATTATTCCTGTGGTAAACGAAAACGACAGCATAGCTACCAGCGAGATCAGGCTTGGGGACAACGATAATCTCTCAGCTGAGGTGGCTTCACTTATCGAGGCAGATCTTTTAATAATTTTAAGCGATGTGGAAGGGCTGTGCGATAAGGATCCGTCAGTTAGTTTAGACGCAAAAGTCATAGAGGTTGTTAAGGATGCGGAAAGCTTTCTTAAAAAAGCCACAGCAAAGTCCGGGAGTAAGGTAGGGACGGGAGGGATCCTTACCAAGCTTCAGGCGGCTAAGAAGGCATCTCTCGTGGGTATTCCGGTAGTGCTTGCCAAAGGCAAGAGAAACAATGTTATAGTTGATATTCTTAAGGGTAAAAATATTGGTACACTTTTTCTGCCTAAAAAAGAAAAGATCTCTCACAAAAAATATTTTCTTGCGTTTAATGTGAAGCCTAAAGGTAAAATAGTGGTTGATGATGGTGCAAGAGATGCAGTGGTTAAAAAGGGAAAAAGCCTGCTACCATCGGGTGTTGTTAAGGTTGCAGGCAATTTTAAGGTAGGTGATGTGGTTGAGATAGTTGCTAAGGATGGTGCTGCCATAGCAAGAGGGCTCGCTAACTATAGTCTTATAGAGGTTGACAAGCTTAAAGGCAAAAAAAGCTCTGATATTGAAAAAATTTTAGGTTATAGATATGATGATGAGATAGTTCACAGAAATAATATGGTAATTTTAACCAATATTACTTAGGAGGCATGGGTGAGAAAAAAGTCAGAAAATAAAGTTTCAGATATTCTCAGTATAGCACGTAAGGCAAGAGAAGCCTCGATTTTATTAGCAAAAGCTGATACGAGAAAAAAAGATTTTGCCTTATCTTTGATGGCGGAGCTTTTGAGAAAGCATAGCAAAGATATTATCAAAGCAAATCAGCAGGATCTGAAAGAGGCTACCGGGCTTTCAAAAGCCATGATAGACAGACTTACTTTAAACGAGAAAAGAATTGAAGAGATGGCGCTTGCGGTATCAGAGATTGTTAGTCTTAAGGATCCGGTTGGAGAGATTACAGGGATGTGGAAAAGACCAAATGGGCTTATGGTGGGCAGAATGAGGATACCGCTGGGAGTTATAGGTATTATTTATGAAGCAAGACCCAATGTAACCTCCGATGCAGCTTCGCTCTGTATTAAATCCGGCAATGCTGTAATACTAAGAGGCGGTAAAGAGGCTTTTAATACCAATATGGAGATAGCAAGAATACTTTCACTTGCACTGAAGAAGGCAGACCTTCCTGAAAATGCAGTTCAGCTAATACCTGTTAGGGATAGAGAGGCTATGCTGGAGATGCTTAAACTTGAAGATTACATAGATGTAATTATACCGAGAGGTGGGGAGGGACTTATCAGATTTGTTGTGGAAAACTCCAAGATACCTGTTATAAAGCACTATAAAGGAGTCTGTCATATTTTTGTTGACGAGTCAGCAGATATTAATATGGCTTCAGATATCTGTTTCAATGCTAAGGTGCAAAGGCCGGGTGTATGTAACGCTATGGAAACTATGCTGGTTCACAGAAATATAGCCAAAAAATTCCTACCCGCAATTGGTGAGAGACTAAAAAAAGCCGGTGTGGAGATAAGGGGTTGTGCCGAGACTATGAAGATTTTAAAATATGCAAAAAAGGCTAAAGAAACAGATTACGGTTATGAATTTTTAGATTTAATTCTGGCTGTAAAAGTTGTTTCAGACATTGATGAGGCAATAGATCATATAAACAGATACGGCTCACTCCATACGGAATCAATAATTACAAGTGATTATACAAACTCTCAGAGATTTTTAAAGGAGGTAAACTCCTCAACGGTGCTTGTAAACGCATCAACCCGATTTTCTGATGGCTTTCAGCTTGGTCTGGGTGCAGAGATAGGTATAAGTACAACCAAGCTCCACTCGTTTGGTCCCATGGGGCTTCAGGAGCTTACCACAACAAAATTTATTATTTACGGCAATGGACAGATAAGAGAGTGACCATGAAAATAGGCTTATTTGGAGGTACATTTAACCCGGTTCATAATGGACATATCAGGGTAGCCCATGATGTGATGTTTTATATGAATCTGGACGAGATCTGGTTTATCTGCGCCAGTCAGCCACCTCACAAAAAGGATGTTATACCTGATTATCACAGATTTAACATGTTGAAGCTTGCCTTAAAAAACACACCAAATTTTTATCCATGTGATATTGAGATAAAACACAGATTTCATTATACAATTGATACTCTTACCTATCTTAACAAAGCCTATGGGAACAAGCATCAATTCTACTTTCTACTGGGTTTTGATGCCTTTCTTGAGATAAATACCTGGAAGAACTGGAAAAAACTTTTTTCGCTGACCAACTTTGTAATCTTCAACAGATATGGCGTTCAGGATAAAACAAGGATTATTTTAAGAGACTATCTGGCTCTTGATGTAAAAGAAAAACCCAATGGTCTGTACCTTTATAAAGATAGGGAGATAAAAAATATTACCGTTAAAAGCCTAAACATATCTGGAAGTGAAGTAAGGGAGCTAATAAGAAAGGGTTTAAATATTACAAGCTGTTTAGGGAGGGAAGTTGCCGGCTACATTGAATCAAATAATCTCTACAGGTAAGTTTCTCAGAAAAAAAAAGATATCACCATACAGTAAGATTATTAAACAGATATGGGAAAAAAAAGGATTTGATACTATTGCTATAGATATATCAGATGCAAGTACCATTGCTGATTTTCTCATAATATGTTCAGCCACATCATCAAAGCATTCCCAGACTATAGCAGATGAGATAGAGAAAAATGCCAGGATGCTTAAAAAGGCTGTGTCCGTAGAGGGATATCAGAAGGGCGACTGGATTCTTGTAGACTTAGGAAACCTTATAATTCATATCTTTACAGAGGATACGAGAGAACTTTATGATCTCGAAGGGCTCTGGCATGGTTCACCTGTCTTTATTATAAGAGAGGAGCCTGTTATTGAACGTTGAAAGCATTGTTGAGGCATTTATAGAAGATGAATGGTATGAACGATTTGTTGGCTTTTTTAATGAGAAAAATATCCTCATCTCTTCATTCAAGAAAAATTATGTTAAGAGGCGTCTTTATATTAGAGCAACAGCGCTTAATTGCAAAAGCATTGAAGAGTATTTTCAACTAATAAACAGCTCGAGGGAAGAGTTAAAAACATTTGAGAGAATCCTTACAGTAAATGTAAGCTACTTTTTTAGAAATCCTGATACCTTTGAAGTTTTAAGGGAAAAGGTTATCCCCGATGTAATAAGGAAGAAGATTGAAAGAGGAGAAAAGTTTATTAAAATACTCAGTATAGGCTGTGCAAGTGGTGAGGAGCCCTATTCGGTAGCTATAACTCTTAAAGAGTATTTTCAGGAAGATTTAAAAACCGTTAAACCATACATTCTTGGTATAGATTTTGATAGCGATTCCATAACCTTTGGCAGGATAGGAGTATATGACGAACAGAGATTAATTTATATGCCAGAGCTTTTAATTAAAAAATATTTTGATAAAATTGATAGTAAAAGATATGAGATTAAAGATGAGATAAAAAAAATGGTCATCCTGATGCAGGAAGATGTATTTAAGAAGGAGCTTAAAAGATACTGGGATATAATAATATGTAGAAATATGCTCATATATGTGGATATTAAGACTCAGGAACAGCTCTTAAAGAAAATCTATTCGGTCTGCATTGAAGGAGGTTATCTTGTGCTCGGAAAGTCAGAGAGCCTGTGGGGAAGTTTAAGAAGTATGTTTACACCTGTTTTTCCTAAGGAAAGAATATACATGAAAAGGAGTGTATATGAGAGTTAATCTAAGTCAGAAGTATCTGCTGGGTAATATTTTTATTGTTTTTTTAGTGGTCTTTATTCCGCTTATTTTTCAGTTCTTTGATGTGAATATTGAAAATGCAAGAACCTGGGCTCTTCTTATCGCCATTGTTGTTGGCGTGGGGCTGGCGTTGCTTTTTTCAAGAAAATTTACTGCAGAGCTTAGAAAGCTTGCAAAACTAACCGAAAACATCAGTCAGGGTGATCTTTCAGAGACGCCCCAGTCGGAACGTAAAAAATTTGATGATGAGATTGATGACCTTAATTTTTCCATATCTCAGATGACCAATTCGATAAGATCATTGTTAGAGCATATCAGAAATGCATCTGAAAAGGTTGCAAACCTTGCTCAGGTTCTGTCTGTTACTGCTCAAGAGATTAGTAATTCCGCAACAGAAGTGGCTACCACCATGGAGAGCGTATCTATCGGAGCGGAAAATCAGAGAGAAATGGTTGATAAAACATCAAAACATATAAAAGATATGGCAAACTCACTTAATCAGATAACTCTCGGTGCCAGGGAAGCCTATGATTTTTCCATCAAAGCTGTAAAGTCAGCCGAAGAAGGCATGAATCTTATTTCAGACGGTATAGAGAGGCTGAAAAACGTTTTCGATAAGATGGAAGACAATTCAAATCTTGTGATCTCTTTCAGTGAAAAGACGGAACAGATTGGTAGGATAGTGGAGGTAATTACCAATATTGCCCAGCAGACAAACCTGCTTGCTCTAAATGCCACCATTGAAGCCGCAAGGGCAGGCGAATACGGAAGAAGCTTTGCAGTTGTAGCAGAAGAGGTGAGAAAGCTTGCCGAAACCACAAGAAGGTCTGCCGATCAGATAAAGGAGCTGATTGAAAACATAGCAAAGGAAAATAGAAAGGTAGGAATGAGCATTAATGAGGGGAAGGATGAACTGGTGGAGGGTGAAAAGATTCTTGACCTGACTAATAAATCTTTCCAGAACATTCTGGTTATGATTAAAGAGATTGCGGCAAAAATAGGAAAAATAAATATTATCTCTGAAAAGATTGATCAGGGCACCTATGAGATGGTGAAAGCTATTGATGAGATAGCAAAGGTTACCCAGGACAATGCTTCTGCCACAGAGGAGGTTTCAGCCGCTACAGAAGAGCAGACAGCCGCAATGGAAGAGATGGCTGCATCTGCGAAAGATCTCTCTACCCTCTCGGAAGAACTGAAAAATATAGTGGCAGAGTTTAAATTTTAATTATGAATCTTATTGTTTTTACCATTAAAAACTATAAGATGGGATTCTCAATTGATTATCTGGAAAAGATAGCCGAGAATGACAAGATCATCTATCCAGTGCCGTTGATGCCAGATTTTATAAAAGGGTTTCTTAATTTTCAGGGGAGAATAATCACAGCTTTTGACATCGCAAGCTTTTATGGTATTGATGATACAGATGCAAGAAACTATCTGCTAATATCAAAAAAATGTCAGAATCTTGGATATCTGGTAAAAAATATTGAGGGTTTTGCTACCGTTGATAAGGAGAATCTTGAAGATGCCTCCAAGCTTGACCTGGATCCGGAAAAGGCAAAATATATCAAATATATGGCTAAGAGAGATGCAGGCAGTCCCATATATGTTATTAATATTGAAGCTCTGGAAGATTTTGTGAAAAATCCAAAGAACTGGGGAGTAATCTATGAAATATAAAGTCTTAATCTGTGATGATGCTGAGTTTATGAGAACCCTTTTAAGAGACATACTTGAAAGAGCTGGTTTTGAAGTGGTAGGGGAGGCAGTAAACGGCAACGATGCGGTTCAAAAATTTAAAGAATTGAATCCCGATATAGTTACGATGGATATTGTGATGCCACTTAAAAGCGGTATTGATGCCACAAAAGAGATCGTAAACTTTAATCCCAAGGCTAAGGTGGTAATGTGTAGTGCACTGGGACAGGAAATTCTGGTAATGGATGCCATAGAGGCTGGCGCAAAGGATTTTATCGTTAAGCCATTTACCGATCAGCTGGTTATAGATGTTCTGAAAAAGGTTGCGGAAAGTGAAATTTGATTTAGACAAGTATCTCAATTTATACCTGACCGAGGCTAAAGAGCATCTTGAAAATGCCTCAAAAATTCTGGAAAAGGTAGAAGAACCCCTAACAGAAGAAAAGATTAACAACCTTTTCAGGGAGGCTCATTCCTTAAAAGGTATGTCTGCCGCCATGGGATTTAATCATATCTCCGAGCTGGCTCACCAGATGGAAAATCTTATTGATAAATTAAGAAAAGGTGAGCTTATTTTTTCAAAAGAGGTTGGGGAAAATCTATTGGAGTACAATGACAGGCTCTGGAAATATGTACTTGCCATTGAGAAGGAAAAGCGAGCAGGCGGAGAACCTGGTCAGGATATAGCTGAGCAGGGGATTTATAGGATAAATATTTTATTTAAAGAGAACACTCCCTCCATAAATGCAAGGGCATTTCTTATCTATAAAAATGTTGAGAGCTTTGGTAAAGTAATTAGATCTGAGCCCACAATAATTGAGATTAAAACAGGAGATATTAAAAATCAGGTAGTTTTTATTGTTCAGCCTTCAAAGCCACTCAGTCAACTGGATGAATATCTAAAAAGAGTGGGAGAGATAAAAAGTTATAGCATTGAGACAGAAGAGACGAGAAGAGCTGAAGAGAAAAAAGTCGTTATCAGGGATTCAGGAGAGGATGAAAAACCCGAACTGCCCAGATCTATTAAAGTTGACGTAAGTTTTCTGGATTATTTTCTCAATATTTCTGGTGAGCTTATTACCCTTGAGTCAAGGCTTAGAGATATTACAAAAAAGCTCGATAATATTGATATCTCGAATGCCATTAACCAGATGGAGATCCTGCTAAAAGATATTCAGGAAAAGGTAATGAGGCTGAGGCTTATGCCGCTGGAAGTAATATTTTCCAGAATACCCATGTGGATAAGAGATCTTTCAAGAAAGCTTAACAAAAAGGTTTCTCTTAAGATTGAGGGTGAAAATATTGAACTTGATAGGAGCATTGTAGAGTCTCTTATAGATCCGCTTCTGCATATAATAAGAAATTCAATAGATCATGGCATAGAACTCCCTGAAGAGAGAGTTAAAAAAGGTAAGCCCGAGGAGGGGCGGCTTCTTATCTCAGCTACCAAGGAGAGAGATCGGATAAAAATATCCATTGTGGATGATGGAAGAGGTATAAATGCCGAAGAGGTGCTTGAAAAGGCGAGAAAAAGCGGCAAATTTTCCACTGAGTATCTGAACTCCCTTAAATCAAAAAAAGATATATTATATCTGGTTACCTTTCCAGGTATCAGTACAAAGGAAAATATTTCAGAAATATCTGGCAGGGGAGTGGGGCTTGATGTAGTCAAGGCAGTTGTCGAAAGCTTTGGGGGCACTTTTGAGGTTGATTCTTCTGTTGATAAGGGCACAGAGCTGTCTTTATTTCTCCCAACCTCCATCTCCATTATTAATGTAATGTTTTTTAAGGTAGCTGATTATATCTTTGGAACATCTGTGGATAAAATAATAAAGGTTGCTGAGATAGAAAGGGAAAATCTGAATAGTTTTGATGGAACTGGCTACAGTGTTTTGTTTGACTATGAATATATACCAGTATATTTTTTAAGTGAAAAACTTAATATAAAAAATTCGGATTCTCAATTGAGAACAAAGCTTCCAATTATTGTGGTTTCAATAAAAGGTACCAAATGCGCCGTTGTGATTGATGAGTTTTTAGGGCACAAGGAGGTATATCTGAGACCTCTTAATCCCCCGCTTTCCTATATTCCTGGTTTTTATTCCTCAACCATACTTGGCGACGGAACTCCTATACTAATACTTGATATTCAGGGTTTTTATTAATTGCAGGGGTGTTACGCTATGACCTTGTTAGAAAATCTTAAGGAGTTTTTTAATGTAGGAGCAGGCGGAGCAGCAAACGCACTCGGGAAAATTATTAACAAGAAAGTTTTCATAGAGGTTCCAAAGCTCGGTATCATGCCTGTTCAGAAGGTAATGGATGAGCTGGGAGAGCTGGATAAAAAGGTATGTGCCGTGTATTTTGATATAAAAGGCGGTTTTAATGCTGGTATAGTAATAATTTTTGAAACCCATGCAGTTCTGAAACTGGCTTCTCTAACTCTTAAAAACTATGACAGGGATCTTTTTAGCGATAAAACCATTTCGTTCCTGAAAGAGATATCAAATATCATGAGTTCCTATTTTCTCAATAATTTTTCCAGATTTATAGGTCATCCACTTATTCCCAGCGTGCCTTCCTTTTCAATGGATATGCTGGGAGCTATAATGGAGGAGCTTTTTGCCAATTACAGCCAATCTGGTTCGGATATTATGTTTATAGAGACCATGATATTTAACGAAGAAGAAAAAATTTCTTTTGATTTTCTGCTCATACCAGATAGCAGTTCTCTGAAATTTCTTTATAAAAAGGCTAATGAATAGAGAATTTATCTATGTTCCCATAGGTGCCTGCAGCGTTTCCCGGTCACCCCATGTATTATGCTGTAAAGGTATAGGCTCTTGTATTGCTCTATGTCTATACAGCAGTATCAGAAAGCTCGGGATGCTTGCCCACATCCTCTTACCGGAGGGAGATGACCTGAATAGACCATACTTTTTTGGAAACCTTGCTGTCAGGAGCATACTTGAGGAGCTAAACAGAAGAGGTATAAGCAGGACTCAGGTATGGGCTAAACTGGCAGGCGGTGCCAATATGTTTTCAAATGAGGAGAGCAGTATTAACATTGGCATGAGAAATAGCCAGGCTGTATTAAATTATCTATCCATGTATAATATAAAGGTATTAAATGCAGACTTGGGTGGCAGGTCAGGAAGAAATGTGGAGTTTGATCTCCGTGATGGTACCATAAAAATATTTACCTATGAAAAGGGAGAATATTTTATATGAATGAAAAACAGATTTTAAAAATATTGAAGGATATTAAAGAAAACAGAGTATCTCTGAAAGAGGGGTATAACAGGCTTAAAGATCTACCCTATTATCTCCTGAATGATATAAGATTTGATAATCACAGAAAGCTGAGGAGAGGAGTGCCTGAGGTGGTATATGGTGAGGGGAAGGATCTTAATACCCTTTTTCATCTGATAGAAAATTTTATTAACAGAAAAGAGAATCTTTTAATTACGAGACTTTCTCCTGATAGGGCTGAAAAGATAAAAGACCGGTTCCCTCAGGTTATGTATGATGAGGTGAGCAGAACCATGCAACTGGTTGTTAAAAAAATCAGGAAAAAAGGAAGAAACATACTTATTCTCTCTGCGGGGACATCTGATTTGG
>JBEQAF010000036.1:0-20089 GCA_041640455.1 bacterium | reverse complement strand
ACCAGCTAATCACCCATGGAGAAAAAGCTGGAAAAAGAATGTGACATTTTCTCATAGTAATAAAATGTGACTTGACTGTAGCAATAACAGTCAAAGTTAAGGTTAATAAAGAGGATACTCTAATTATATTTTTATTCTATCTCCTCGGTCTTGATGACACTTAGCATCTTTTTACTCGCCCTTTTAAAACGTTTTCTTTTTTGCTTTCTTATTTTTTCAATTCTTTGATATTTTTCACTTTCCTCTCCCTTTATAAGCTGTTCAACCTTGCTAACAAGTATCTTTCTTGCCCTGTATCTATTTAGTCCAAGCGACCGTTCCTCCTGACATTTAACCTCAATACCAGTTACAATATGTTTAAGATACACACAGGTTGAAGCCTTATTAACCTTCTGTCCCCCCTTCCCAGCCGATCTGATAAAAGATTCAATAATCTCATTCTCTCTGATACCAAGCTCCTCCATCTTCTCCTTTAGCAATTTTATCTTTTCATCGCTGACTGGAAACCTATGCATCCCTGTATTTTACATTTTTTTCATTTTAAAACAAACATCTACTATTTAAATAAAGACTGCGAAGAACTTAGTCAAACCCATCTTTCCCTAATTGTCAATAATTTTATAACCATATCTAATCACATAAAAAAGTTTGACACACGGTTAGGTTTTGGCTATTATAGAGATTTAGAATGAACGGGAAAAATAATCCATGCTATGAGTATAAAAAAACCTCCTGCGGGAGGTTTTTTTATGAGTAAACGATTGAAGAAAGAGGTTCTCATCTTTGATGAAAAAGCATTTCAGCGTGTTATCCATCGAATAGCCAGCGAGATAATTGAAAAAAATCCTGATCTTGATAATCTTGTTCTTATTGGTATAAAAAAGGGCGGTTCATATCTCAAAGAGCGTCTAAAAAAGGATATCGAAGACAGGGAATCCTGCTCCATATATTCTGGTGATATTGATATTACTCTCTACAGAGACGATATATCAAAAATAGGATACCATCCAAAAATAGAAACCACTGAAATACCTATAAATTTAGATGATAAATATGTGGTTCTCATAGATGATGTGCTTTTTACAGGAAGAACAGTAAGAGCCGCCATGGATGCCATCTTTGATTTTGGCAGACCAAAAAGAATTCAGCTTGCCGTTATGATAGACCGTGGACACAGAGAACTCCCTATTCAGGCAGATTATGTGGGAAAAGTGGTGCCCACATCAAGAAAAGAGATTGTGGAAGTCTATTTTAAAGAGCTTCAGGGGAAAGACTGCGTTATTCTGAGGGATCTAAATGAGACAAGATAATTTTATCTGGCAACGAAAAGACCTTCTTGGCACCTATGACCTTAGCAAAGAGGAGATATTATATTTACTTGACACAGCCAAATCCATGGAAGAGGTGCTTGAAAGAGATGTAAAAAAAGTTCCCACCCTGAGGGGAAAATCAGTGGTAACACTATTTTATGAACCATCCACAAGAACCCGCACATCCTTTGAACTTGCAGCTAAGATTCTATCTTCCGATACCATAAATATCTCAGTCCCGTCAAGCAGTGCCACCAAGGGAGAGACAATTTTTGATACGGTTAAAAATATTGAAGCCATGAGCGCTGACTGCATAATAATAAGACATAATATGTCTGGCGTTTCTGAGTTTATAGCAAATCAAACCAGATTGGCTGTGGTTAATGCAGGAGACGGTTCCCATGAGCACCCAAGTCAGGCATTGCTGGATCTTTTGACCATAAGGGATTATAAGGGGAAGATTGAAGGTTTAAAAATCGCCATAGTGGGTGACGTACTGCATAGCCGTGTGGCAAGATCTAACCTTTTTGCTCTGAAAAAGCTTAACAATACTGTTAACTTTGTGGGACCTGTCACCTTTGTGCCTCAGGAGTTTGAAAATCTGGGAGCCCATGTATACCATAACCTTGAGGAAGGACTTGCTGATGTGGATGTGGTTATGGTCTTAAGGCTTCAGAAAGAACGGATGGGGAGATGCTTTTATCCTTCCGAGAGAGAGTATGCTGGATTCTTCTCAATAAATAGTTCAACTATTAAATATGCCAAGGAGGATGTCATTGTTATGCATCCCGGTCCAGTCAACAGAGGGGTTGAGATATCTTCTGACCTGCTGGATTCGAAAAGATCTGTGGTGCTGGATCAGGTAAAAAGAGGCGTTGCGGTAAGAATGGCAATACTTTATTCCCTTCTTTCGGGAGGCAGGATTGAAGATAGTAATAAATAACGCCACTATTGTTACCTCCTCAGGGGTATTTAGAAAAAATATTCTTGTAAAAGACTGTATTATAGATAAAATATCCGACGATATTTTTAAGGAAAAAGGTGCTGATTTAGTAATTAATAACAGAGAACTGCTGGTTTTTCCAGGTCTGATGGATATTCACACACACCTTAGAGAGCCTGGATTTGAATATAAAGAAGATATCGAGACAGGTCTTACGTCTGCCCATTATGGCGGATTTGTGTCAGTGGGAGTTATGGCAAATACAAACCCTGTTAATGATAATTCCACAGTTACCCATTTTATGAAATGCAGAGCCAAGCAGACTGGAATACCTGTGGAGCTTCATCCTGTTGCAGCTATTACAAAGGGGCTTGAGGGAGAAAATCTTACAGAGATGGGCGAGCTGAAGGAGGCTGGTGCGATAGCATTTTCAGATGATGGTAAGGCAGTAAAAAGCTCAGAGATAATGAGAAGAGCCTTTGAATATGCCAAAACGTTTAATATGACCATTTTTTGCCATTCTGAAGACTCTACACTCTCGAGAGAGGGTCAGATTAACGAAGGTGAGATGTCTATTATGCTCGGGCTTAAGGGAATACCAAGAGAAGCTGAGATTCTCGGGATTTATAGAGATCTTACTCTTGCAAAATTAACTGGTGGCACAGTTCATATAACCCATATTAGCACAAAAGAGGGTGTAGAGCTTGTTAGAAAGTTTAAAAAAGAAGGCGTTAGGGTTAGCTGTGATACCTGCCCTCAATATTTTACATTAACAGAGAAAATCCTGATGGGTTACAATACTCTGGCAAAAATTAATCCACCACTTAGAACCGAATCAGACAGACTTGCAATTATAGAAGGGCTTAAGGATGGAACCATAGATATAATCTCATCAGACCATGCCCCCCATCACAGAGATGAAAAGCACTGCGAGTTTGACAGAGCTGCCTTCGGTATGATAGGGCTCGAAACCATGGTGCCTTTATGTCTTGAGCTGGTAAGAATCGGCGCTCTGGATTTTAATGATTTAGCAGAGAAGCTTTCCAGAAAGCCTCACAAAATCTTTAATCTACCAACTCCAAAAATAAAGGAAGGTGAAGAGGCAGTTTTTACCATAATAGACCCTAACTATGAATGGACTGTTAGCGAAGAGACCCTTCATTCAAAAAGTAAAAACACTCCCTTTCTTGGAAAAACTCTAAAAGGGAAGGCAAAATATATTATTAAAGGAGGAAAAAGCTTTGAGCTTTTTTAAGAAAAAAAAGGCCATACTTATTCTCAAAGATGGAAGAATCTTTGAAGGATATAACTTTGGTGCCGAAGGAGAGACTGGCGGTGAGGTGGTGTTTACAACATCCATGTGCGGTTATCAGGAGATTCTAACCGATCCTTCCTATGACAGGCAGATAGTATGCATGACCTATACTCAGATAGGCAACTACGGTGTAAACAATGAGGATATGGAGTCAAGGGTGCCCTTTGTAGCGGGATTTGTTGTAAAAGAGTACCAGCAGGAGCCGAGCAATTACAGAAGTCAGGAAAGACTGGAAGATTTTCTGAAAAAATACAACATAGTAGCGATTGAAGGTATAGATACGAGGGCTCTAACAGCCCATCTGAGAGAAAAAGGTGCTATGAACGGGCTTATCTCTACAATAGACTTTAATAAAGAGAGCCTTCTTGAAAAGGTATCAAAAATACCCTCTATGGCTGGTCTGGATCTGGTAAGAAATGTAAGTACCGATAAGCCCTACCAATGGAAACAGGCTCTATGGAGTCTTGAAAAAGGTTATGAGGAAAAAGATGATGGTAGATATTTTGTAGTTGCCTATGACTACGGCATAAAATACAACATCCTCAGGAATCTGGTCAATGCAGGCTTTAGAGTGCTGGTAGTGCCAGCAGATTTTCCCGCAGAAGAGGTGATAAAAATGAATCCCGATGGCGTGTTTCTATCCAACGGTCCGGGAGATCCTGAGCCTGTTAAATATGCCATAGAAAATGTAAAAAAGCTGATAAACAAAAAGCCCATCTTCGGCATCTGCCTCGGACATCAGATACTGGGACTTGCGCTTGGTGGAAAAACCTTTAAACTTAAGTTTGGTCACAGAGGTGGAAATCAGCCTGTTAAAGATCTCACCACAGGAAAGGTGGAGGTAACATCACAGAATCATGGCTTTGCTGTAGATATAGATTCTCTCGGAGGAAAGGCAGAGGTAACTCATATAAACCTTAATGATAACACTGTTGAAGGGCTGAGACATAAAGAGTACCCGTTATTTTCCGTTCAGTACCACCCGGAAGCCTCGCCTGGACCCCATGATGCATCTTACCTTTTTAAAAGATTTTACGACCTTGTTGAGAGCACCAGATAGCTTACATGACTGATTTTAAAGTCCTGCTAATCGGCGAGTCAGATTTCACAAACCATTTTATAAACAGGTTTCAGGGTGAGCTAAAGCTCTGTTTAGTGAAAAACTCCTGTTTTAACATTGATATATCAGAAGAATTTATCCCTCGTCTCGCATTTTTGCCCGAAGGAGAAAAAACCACTATCCCCTATGCCCAGATCTGTTCAGATAATTTCAGGGTAGACCTGCTACATAATACCGATATCATTAATCTCTTTTTTGAAAAAGAGCTAAAATGTAGAAAGCCATTTTTTGATAATCTGATTATAGATTCAGCCACTAACCTGCACCTGTTGAACAGTTTGATTTTTGAATACTATACCAAAGGGTTGATAGGATTTATAAAAGATAAACCTCTTTTCTTTCTGAAAAATTATAAAACCTTTATAAATCTTTCTAAAAATATCTCCCCTCCATCTTCAGAGTTTGATAGATTTCTTAAGGGACTTTTATTATTATTTTCTCCAGGAGAGGTAAACTCTGGTTTTTACAAAAAATACCTGCTCTATTCTATTATTAACAAAGCCCCTTACAGAATTAAATCTGAAAAGCCCGTAGATTACAAAAACATTGAGGTGATTGAGAACAAAAAGCTTTTAGAATTAGTATATTATAAATCTTATTGGAAACTCAGGTTTGAAGATACTGAACTTTTAGCTGACATGATCATCTCCGCATTCCCGCCCCATATTTATAGTTTTTCTCATGTAAGTACTCCTTTCAGGATTGATTATGAAAATACCTTTTATGAATTCCTGATAAGGGACATTAAAACGCCTGTTCCTATGGCTGATGAACTGGTTTTTAACACCGAAAGAGGTATTTTTTATGCGCTTAAAAAAGAAAATGCCCTATCTATTTTTGCACCAGCAAAGGTAAATGAAAAACCTGAATCTGATTTTATAAAGCCCTTTATTGACGAGTTTATCCCCTATTTTAGTTTAAGAAAATCCGATATTAATGTAAAATATACAGGCTTGGTGTATCATAACAGAGGTAGATTCAGAATTTTCAGAAAAAACCGTACCTGCCGGTTCCCAAAATGCTATGATTTTCCATATTATGGAGCCGACGGTGAGATTTTATACAGAAACACCTTAAGTGAGCTCATATGGAAAAAATTTTTGTTGTAATATCCATGTTAAGTATTCTTTATGATCTGGTTATAAAAAAATCGGCTATACTCAGACTAACAGCTTTTATCTCCATTACCTTACTGTTAATCTTTGTGGGGGTAAAGTTCAAACATTTCCCGGTTATCGGGCTTTTTGAGACTTTAAATTTTTATGCCCTTTCTCTCATACTGGTTGTGTTTATCTGGGGGACAGAAGATAGTAGGTTTAACATTCTCACCTCGATCTTTCTACTGATTCTTCTCGGGCTCTCCCTTTACGGAAAACCCTTTTCATCTCCATTTGTTTCCGACTCTCTAAATACCCTTTTATTTCCTGTACATGTGGCTTTCTCCTTTATCAGCTATGCCTTTTTTACGGCGGCTTTTTTCTATGCCTTACTAAATTTAGATACCGAAAAGATCATCAGACTCAACTATCTGGGATTTTTAAACTACACCATAGGTTTATGGGCAGGCGGCATCTGGGCATTTAAGGCATGGGGAGCCTATTTTTTATATGGAATGAAAGAGATTTTCTCATTTGTAATATGGATATATTACAGCGGGCTTATACATCTTAAATTTTCATCTAATCGCAGACTGATTAATAAAGCAACCATCGTTGGCTTTATAATAGTCATATTCACTTATATTGGCATTGGCTTATTTATGAAAAATACCCATTCGCTGAGGTAATGATGAAATACAGTATTAAGAAAATACTTCTCGATACAAACTATACCTTTTTTGCACTTTCTTTGGTGTCAGCTTTTTCAATAATCGGTGCCTTTATTATTTATTTGAATCCGCATCTATACAGTAGTATTGATTACAAAGCCCTTTTTGTATGGCTCTTTTACAACCGCCTGCCTCATAATTTCTGGCTTTATGGAGTACTTGCAGGATTCTTTTTTCTGGGGATCTCTGCCCTTATATGCACTATCTATGATATTAAACGCAGAAACATTTTTACCCTATTGTTCCATATATGTTTCATACTTGTACTATTAGCTCATCTGATAAATGCGGTCATTAGCTACAAACTGCCCGAGCAGATAATTCCACAGGGAAAAAGCAGTATTATAGCCCTTCCACCTCCTCATAGCCCCATCAGATTTTTTTTGGACAGGATAGGTTTTGATATGACGCCAGCAGGCTATCCAAAAAACATTATGGTGAAGCTGATTTATAAATATGAAGAGAAGGAAGCCTCTGGCACACTTAAGATTAACGAGCCCATCAAAATTGGTTCCAACTATGTAATTCTTAAATACATAGCCCCCTATCTCAGATCTATAACTTTCAAACTCAGAAGTGGGGAAAGGTTACTTATTCCTGTGCTAACTCCCGAATCTTCCTTTAATCTCGATGGAACCATCCTCGAATTTCAAGCTCATAATGAAGACATGACCATGTTCAAGATACTAATGATAGAAGGAGAAAAGAAAGAAATCATGATATGGAAGCTTGGAGATACTGTAAAAATAAAAGGGGTAGACTATCAGATTGAACGGATTATCCCCGATACGGTGGGGTCAGCGGTGGTAGATATTGTTTATGATCCTTCCATGTACATAATTTTCATAGCCTCAACCATATTTACCTTAGTGCTTGTAATTCGCCTGTTATATGGTAAGTTTTAGATCAGAAAGCCCGAGCCTTTTTCCGTCAATCAGTATGCTGTATCTTTCAATATCCGAAATACGTATATCAAAAAGATAGCTAAGACTATTTAATCTTTTAACATTTGACCTTCTGACGCCAGTAATATACTGATAGTCCAGAACATTACAAAGCACCTCTGACCTTTTTTGCTTTTTAAGCCCCTGTAAAAGCAGATTAAAATATATATAACTAAGCACTGCTCCTCTGAAATCTGCCTCATGATGCATAAAATCTATGTCTTCTTTATCAATAAAGCTGGTAAGCCCTATCCTAACAATCCTTATATGGCTGTTTGTAAATCTGATAAAAGAATAAGCAAGTCTCCATAATAGCTCATCAAAGTCTGGAGGGTTAAAAAAACCCAGATTATAATAAAGAGAAAGAAGGGTTCTTTTCGGTATAAATAGCGGATAGAGCCTGACAAAGTCTGGTTTTATCTGAGCTACAGCATCCGTAGTCTTTACATGGGACAGGGAACTCTCAAAAGGAAGTCCCACCATAAGCTGAATCCCTGATTCAAAACCATAGTTTTTCAGCAGATTTAAAGCAAGAGTAACATCCTTTGATGAATATCTCCTCCCCAGTATGCTTAATACATAATCGTCCATAGATTGTACACCCAGCTCCACACAGTCTATAACTCCTTTAAACTCGTTCAAGATCTTTTCGCTTATACTTTCAGGACTGGTTGAACATCTTGCCCTGCTGATAAGCCCAAGCTTCTTAAGCTCTATAATCTTATTTCTGAAAAAATCTCTTCTTGCTTCAGAGATATTAAAAAAGGTACCTCCATATAAAGCAAGCTCCATATTATCTTTATTTTTAAAGAGTTTTCTCTGTTCGGTTATAAAAACGTTAAGATCTCTATCCTGCACTCGGTGACCTTTAAGCAGATGCTGATTACAATAGATACAGCTGTTTTTACAGCCCTCCATACTGATAAAAAAGGGAATAATATTATAACTTTTCATAATCCTTTAAAGATATTTAACGCCTCTTTTGCGGCATTCTGCTCTGCAGATTTTTTGTTCTTCCCCTCACCGGAGGAAACTTTCTCCCCTTCAATATAAAGATCCACATGATAGGTTTTATCGTGACTTACCCCCTCTTCTCCAGAAAGAACATAATAGGGGAGAAGCCCTTTTTTTTGAAGTCTTTCCTGAAGTAAAGATTTGTAATCAATGATAGCATCCTTGTATTTTCTAAAAAGATCAATATGATTTAAAATCCATTGATATGTAAAATTAAATCCCTTATCAAGATAAATGGCACCTAAAAAGGACTCAAACACATCAGAGAGAATAGAAGTCTTTTTCCTTCCGCTATTAGCCTCTTCCCCTTTCCCGAGCCTGACAAACTCTTTTAGCCCAAGCTCTTCGCTAATAAGTCCGAGTATTTCCTTTCTTACATAGGAAGCTCTTTCTTTGGTAAGAAACCCCTCCTTTTTATCTCTGTAAATGCTAAAAAGATAGTCCGATATAATCAGATTTAGCACCGCATCTCCAAGAAACTCCAGCCTCTGATAATTTTCCTGACTGTAAGAAGAGTGGGTAAAGGCTCTCAAATAAAGCCAGTAATCATCTGTCTCAATATCACGCTTTTTTAAAAACTCCCTCAGTCTTTTTTCGTCCATACCAATATTTAAATTGATTTTTGTTAAATTAATAAATATAATTTCTAAAGTTAATGGTCATGAAAAAACGGTATATTTTTTACGTAATTCTTGCATTAATATTAACTATCCTGACATCCCTGCTGGAAGGGCTTAGTTTTAATATTGTCATAAGAAATTTAATTCATTTTAGCCTTGCAATCTTTATAATGGCATTTTTCCATAATTATATCAACAAGGAAGATGAGATTAAACGCCATTATTTTATAGAAAAGGAAAAGGAGAATATTAAAGAAGGCATAGTCAGCGAAGGGAACCCCTACAAACCCATAATTGAGCCCCTATTAAACAACCTTAAAAGGCTGAGAGAGATAGACAAAAAGCTCAGGGAATACTCCTCTGCCATATTTCAGAAAAGAGTAGCACTATCAGACATTAATGAAAAAGAAGATGCAGTTATTAAAAAAGTTGCCGAAAATATTGAAAAGATCAACATAAATCTAAGAAGCTTTACAGAAAGAATAGAGGTGCTAAGCGCTTCCACTGAAGAGAGCTCATCATCCACTCTTGAGCTTGGTGCAAGCATTGAAGAGGTCAGTGAGAATGTATCGAAGCTTTTTAACTATGTAGATGAAACATCTACTGCCATATTCGAGCTAATAGCCATATCCCGTCAGCTCAGTCAGAATCTGGAAAGCCTGAAAAAGATAACCGAAGATACAAACGCAGCTATGCTTGAGATGGAAGCTTCGGTTAAAGAGGTAGAGACCCGTGCACTGGCATCGGCTAAATTTACTGAGGATATGGAAAGAGACGCTCAGCTCGGAAAAGAAGCCATTACAGCCACTGAAGAAAGTATGAACAAGATAAAGGAATCAAATAGCTTTTCCTATCAGGCTTTAAGTGAGCTTTCAGCTGATATCAAATCAATAGTAAAAATACTGAAGGTTATAGAGGATATTTCGGAAGAAACAGCTCTCCTTGCTCTTAATGCGGCTATAATAGCATCCCAGTCGGGCGAGCAGGGTAAAGCCTTTGGCGTAGTCGCCGAGGAGATAAAGGAACTTGCAGAGAGAACCGGGCTTTCCACAAAGGAGATAGCGAATATAATACAAAACATCCTATCCAAAAGTGATAAGGCAAGTGCTGCCATTAATCAGAGTACTAAAGCAATTCAGGAAGGAGTTGAGCTTACAGCCCAGACAGGTGAAATATTTAAGAAAATTTTAAACTCCATTGAAAGCGCAGATGAGCTATTTCGAGAGATCGCCAAGGCAAACATAGAGCAGTCAAAGGGGATAACCCATATTGCCAAATCAATGGAACAGATTAACGCAATGGTTACCGATTTTTCAAGAGCCATGGCTGAACAGAGAAAAGGTGCCGAGCAGATAATTGTAGCCACCGAGAAGGTAAAAGATATTGCCAATTTCTCTAAAAATTCCACAGCGGAACAGGCAAAAACAAGCAAACAGCTTGGTAAACTGGTTGTCGAAGTCAGCGAGATGAGCAAATTCTTTAAGGATCAGATTTTTGAGTTCAGAAAAAGTTTTGACGACATGACCAGAAGCATTGTTGAGCTCAGACCCTTAAACAAAGATATCTTTGTTAATATAAACGAGTTAGATCGGGTTTTAAAGACCGTCGAAAAAGAACTACAGAACCTTACCGAAGTAAGAAAATCTGTTAATGACAAATCTTCTTAATCAGATCTTTTTCATACTCCTTAACCGGTTCGGACCTCAAAACTGGTGGCCTGCTGAATCAAAATTTGAGATAATAGTAGGTGCTATCCTTACTCAGAATACATCCTGGAAAAATGTAGAGAAAGCCATCTCAAAACTTAAAGAAAAAGATTTACTCTGTCCGAAAAAAATTAATTCTTTAAGTCATTCTGAGCTCTCAGAGCTTATAAAATCCGCCGGTTTCTTCAATATAAAATCAAAAAGACTCAAAAATCTAATAAACTTTTTAGAAAAATATCAGTTTGATCTCAAAAAGATAAAAAGTTTAGAAAACTTAAGAGATCGACTTTTAGAAGTTGAAGGTATTGGAAAGGAAACAGCTGATAGCATACTTTTATATGTATTTGACCAGCCAGTATTTGTGGTTGACGCTTATACAAAAAGAATATTCAGTCGTCTCGGATTTCTGGAAGAAGAAAGCTCCTATGATGATTTTCAATCTCTCTTTCATAACAACCTGACAAGAAATGCCGAATTTTTTGGCGAATATCATGCGCTTATTGTGAAGCATGCAAAAGAATATTGCAGAAAAAAGCCTCAATGTACTCAATGCCCAATAAATCACCTTTGTTATTTTTATAAAACAGCATATGGACAGAAGATCTGACATAATTATTGACCTTGAACCAACAGAAGCAGGATTTCAAGTAAAAAAACCTGAAAAGAAAAAGCCCTGGTTAAATATCATTCTGTTTATTATAACCCTTATTACCACCACCATCGCAGGGGCTACCTTTTCAGACCCCAATCCTCAGGACGGTTTGAACATTTTGGCAGGGTTACCATTTTCTCTGTCGCTATTAACCATACTTCTCTGCCACGAATCGGGACATTATCTAATGTCAAGAAAACACCATGTGGAAGCCACCCTACCCTACTTTATTCCTGCGCCTTCATTCATTGGCACATTTGGAGCCATTATAAAAATGAAATCTGCCATAACTGACAAAAAGTCATTGATTGACATAGGCGCATGGGGACCCATAGCGGGGTTTCTTGTATCCATACCTTTTCTAATCTATGGCATTATGAACTCCGAGATAACAGAGCTTACCGGGAAAGAGGGGATTATTCTTGGCGACTCCATCTACCTAAAAATATTTACCTATTTAATCAAAGGAAAAATACCAGAAAATAAGGATCTGATTCTCCATCCTGTTGCTTTTGCCGCATGGATAGGAAGTTTTGTAACTGCAATGAACCTGATCCCTATCGGTCAGCTTGACGGGGGGCACATACTTTATGCGCTCTCTCCAAAGAGCTTCCGAAAGCTATCTTTACCTCTTTTACTGTCTCTAATAATAATGGGATATTTTGGCTGGGAGGGCTGGATATTCTGGGGATTACTTCTTCTTCTGCTTGGAAGACATCACCCACCTGTATTGGATGAATCGGAGGAACTACCACTATCAAAAAAAATTCTGGGCATAGTTGCGCTTATAATCTTCATTATCACTTTTATACCCGTACCTTTCAAAATGGTTGGCGTGTAGGAGTTAAAAGGCTTAAACTTAAATTAAGTCTATTTTTGTCTTGATTAATCCTTTTAAGCTGTGATAGAGTTAAAATATTAAAACCATTTTGGGGGATTAGATGAGAAAGCTTTTTATTATTGCACTTTTTTTACTGTCAACTACCCTTCAGTTGAAAGCCCAGCCTGTCGGTAAGATAATTTTTGATGAGGGGCATGGTCAGCCCTTTTCCATATCAAAAGAGGGGGATCTTCACTTAGGTAAATTTGCAAGGGTTTTCAAGGATGCAGGTTTTGAGGTATCTACTATTACTGAAAAAATCACCTATGACAAGATTAAAGAGGCTAAAGCCCTTGTAATTTCAGGAGCTTTTAAAGAGCTTGACAAAGAAGAGACTTCCGCCATTTTTAAATTTGCTGAAGAGGGCGGACGTGTTCTTATAAATCTCCACATTCCACACCCGCTGACAGATCTTTTAAAGCAGTTTGAGGCGGAGTCAACAAAAATTCCCATAGCCGATGATAGCTCACCTTTGAAGGATAAAAAAGTAGATTTTGGCGTATCAGATCTTTCTCAGCACAGAATTTTTAAAGATTTAAAGAGATTTTTTGTTTACGGTAGCTGGGGATTAAAAACCCAAAGCACTAAAATTAAAGTTCTCGCAAAATCCAGTAGCAGTTCATATCTTGATTTTAACAGAAACGGCAGGCTTGATAACGGAGAAGAAAAAGGTCCTTTCGCGCTTATTCTTGAAGCTGAGGTAGGAAAAGGAAGTTTTATCCTTATAGGCGATGATACACTTTTTCAGAATATATTTCTCACCGATTACAATCTGAAGCTTGCTGAAAATCTTGCAGGTTATTTTAAAGGAGAGTAGGGTTATCCCCTGCTCTCCAGAAGTCTCTTTAATGTAATGCCAATCTCGGCTGGGCTTTTTGAGACACTGATTCCTGCCTGTTCCATGGCTCTTATCTTTTCATCAGCTGTACCTTTACCACCGCTAATAATAGCTCCTGCATGTCCCATTCTTTTACCCTTAGGTGCAGTTATACCAGCGATATAGCCCACTACAGGTTTTTTAACATGCTCCATTATATATTTAGCTGCATCTTCCTCAGCAGTTCCTCCTATCTCTCCAATCATAATAATGGCATGGGTTTCAGGGTCTTCGTTAAAAAGTTTTATGCAGTCAATAAAACTGGTTCCGTTTATGGGATCTCCACCAATACCTATACAGGTTGACTGACCGATACCAAGCTGAGTGAGCTGATAAACCGCCTCGTAGGTTAATGTACCAGACCTTGATACAAGACCAACATTACCCTTTTTATGAATATATCCAGGCATAATGCCGATTTTACACTCCTCAGGTGTTATTATACCAGGGCAGTTTGGACCTATCAGTCTACTACTGCTATGTTCAAGAGCCTTTTTTACCTTTATCATATCCATTACCGGAATGCCTTCAGTTATGCAGACTATCACTTCAATACCAGCATCTATGGCTTCAAGGATGGCATCGGCTGCAAACGGAGCAGGAACAAATATCATGGAAGCATTGGCACCAGTCTCTTTCTTGGCGCTATAAACGGTATCAAATACAGGAAAACCTTCTACAATGGTTCCACCTTTTCCAGGAGTTACGCCCCCTACCACCTGTGTACCATAGTCTCTACAGCCCTTTGAATGAAAAAGTCCTGCACTACCTGTAATCCCCTGTGTAATAACTCTTGTGTTTTTATTTATAAGCACTGACATCTGATTTTCCTCCTTATTTTGCTGCTTCTACAACTTTTTTTGCCGCATCGGTCATGTCTGTGGCTGAAATAAGATCAAGTCCAGACTCAGCAAGCATCTTCTTTCCCAGCTCCACATTTGTGCCTTCAAGTCTGACTACTACAGGCACTTTAAGCGATACAGCTTTGGCGGCTTCGATAACCCCCTGTGCGATAACATCGCATTTCATTATGCCACCAAAAATATTTACAAGTACTGCCTTCACATTTTTATCAGACAATATAAGCTTAAAGGCTTCTGTAACCTTTTCCGTGGAGGCACCTCCTCCAACATCCAGAAAGTTTGCCGGTTCACCACCATGAAGTTTTATTATATCCATAGTTGCCATGGCAAGACCTGCTCCATTTACCATGCAGCCGATATTACCTGTAAGCCCTATGTAAGACAGATCGTACTTACTGGCTTCCACTTCTCTGACATCTTCCTCGGAAAAATCTCTTAAAGCTTCAATATCTTTATGTCTGTATAGGGCATTGTCATCAAAATTCATCTTACAGTCCAGCGCAAGCACATTACCTTCCTTTGTAATAACCAGAGGATTTATCTCAGCAAGTGAGCAGTCACAGTCTTCAAAACACTTTTCAAGAGATATGATAAATTTAGTCATTGCCTGGGCAACCTTATCGGTTAATCCCAATCCGTAGGCTATCTTTCTTGCCTGATAGGGCATAATGCCTGTTAATGGATCCACATATTCTTTGATAATTTTTTCTGGTGTTTTTTCTGCAACCTCTTCTATCTCCATCCCCCCTTCTGTGGAAGCCATAATGCAGACTCTTCCTCTTCCTCTGTCAACCACCATACCGAGATAAAGCTCTTTCTCAATGTTGCAGCCTGCCTCAATATATACCTTATTTACAATTTTGCCTTCCTTGCCAGTCTGATGGGTTACGAGTCTCATGCCCAGCATACTTTTTGCCGCTTCCTTAACCTCTTCAGCAGATTTGCAAACCTTGATTCCGCCCGCCTTTCCCCTTCCTCCAGCATGCACCTGAGCCTTTACCACACAGACAGCAGAACCAAGCTTTTTTGCTGCCTCATAAGCCTCTTCGGGAGTAACAGCCAGAAACCCTGCCGGGACAGGAACACCATATTTTTTTAATATCTCTTTTGCCTGATACTCATGTATATTCATAAAGCCTCCTGAAATTTAAAAACACATTTTATTATGCATAAAAAAATTTTATTTTCAATAAAAATTTTATGATTCCTTTGAGATAATCTCTGAAAGCCTTGATGGGTCTTTTAGAGCTTCTTTTAATCTTTTTCTGAAATGGTTACTGAGATTTTTTTCTGTTTCAAAATCTATGGGCTTAAACATATGAACTCTTTTTAGGTTTCGCTTTATAAGTGTTGCCATGGCAATAGTTTTTCTGCCCATTGGATCGTTATTATAAATAAAATCATCATCCTCCCTTTTCAATACCCTTATGCAAAAATCCACAGACATTTTAAATGTCTCGTTTACAACAAATTTCAGTATCTTATAACGGGAAAAATTTCTTAGTAACTCTATGGTTCTGTGCCATTGCTCAAGTCTTGAAAATAGAATATATCCTTTATAAATCCTGTTATGAACCTGAAAGGGAAAAAGATTAAAGCTTAAAACACTTTTAAGCAGCGCCTCGTCATTTGAAAAATCCTTTTTACGAAGCTCATCAACAACCTTCCAGACAGATTTATCTACCTTGTTATCCAGCCTTGTCTCCCAGTAAAGGTGTGTGAGTGTTCGGCTTTTGAAAGTAGATATGATCATGTAGGGGATAAAAAAATTATGGGCAACCACATCTGCAGCAAGATGACAGATATAACCGTAGGAAAAGGCTTTTTCCTGATTATTTTTTGATTTCTCAAGAAGGTTTTTGGCAATTTCAAAGTTGTGGCAGTGTTTATGATAGGGCAAAAATCTCTTTCCTATAATAATATCGGGGCTTATGTTGCCATATAAAAAATCATAGGGAGCAGAATTAATAATTTGTTGAGTTAAAGGAGAAAATAGGGTTAAATAATTAAGTAGCTCTCTGCCTATCTGAAGATGAAATGCGGGACCAAAGGCAAAAAGATCAGCAGGAATGACTAAAAATATGAGCAAAAACAATAATAACATTAATAAAAATTCTACCAGCTTTTTCGATAATATTAACAGGAAAGATTATGAAAATTTCATGGGAAGCTATCTTAGATCTATCGGACTTTCCTACAGACTGTTAAAAAAACCTGAGACTGAAAATACAGATTTTCAATGCACTGATAAAGAAACACTTCTTATAAGGTTAAAGGAGGAGATAGGGGACTGCAAAAGATGCGAGCTATATAAAACAAGAACCAATCTGGTTTTTGGGGTAGGCAACCCATGTTCAGACATTATGCTGGTTGGAGAGGCTCCTGGAGAGGAGGAGGATTTAAAGGGCGAACCCTTTGTGGGCAGGGCGGGGAGGCTCTTAGATAAAATGCTTGAGACCATAGGGCTTTCTAGAAAGACAAATGTATACATTGCTAATGTATTAAAATCCAGACCTCCAGAAAATAAGATTATAAACCACATGGATTCTATAAATGTGTGTCTCCCCTTTTTATTGAAACAGATTGAAATAATTAGCCCAAAACTTATTGTCTGTCTTGGCTCCATATCTGCTCATGCACTTCTTAAAACAAAAGAGCCCATAACAAAACTAAGAGGAAGATTTTATAATATTGACAATATGAAAATTATTGCAACCTATCATCCATCATATCTTTTGAGAAACCCCTACGCTAAAAAAGAGGCATGGGAGGATCTAAAAAAGATACGGGAAATGATATTAAGATTAAGGGAGGTAGATAGTGTTTAAGATTGCAGTACTGACTTTAAGTGACACTGGATCAAAAGGTGGCAGGGAAGATCTAAGCGGGGAAGAGATTAAAAAATCCGTAAGCTCGCTCGGAGAGGTGGTTTATTATGAGATCCTGCCTGATGAGATGGAGCTTATATCAGAGAAACTTGCCCATATTTGTGACAACAATTTAGCTGATCTTATTATTACAACCGGGGGTACAGGTTTTACAGAGAGAGATGTCACACCTGAGGCAACAAAAAGAATCATTGAAAGAGATGTGCCAGGCATCTCAGAATATTTAAGATTAAAGGGGGCTGAGAAAAGCCCTAACGCAATTTTATCGAGGGGAATAAGCGGCATAAGAAAAAAAACTCTTATCATAAATCTACCGGGCAGTTTAAAGGCTGTAAAGGAAAGCCTGAGTTTTATTCTTCCTGTTTTACCTCACGGGCTTGAAAAGCTAAAAGGTGACCCAACCCCTTGCGGTAGTTAAAAATATGCCCTATGAAAATCTTGACGACAGGGGTCCGGCTTTTCTCCTATTAAGAGAGAAGCGATTCCTTCTATTTTTTTCTGCTGTTTTTCTCTCCAATGTGGGGAACTGGCTACATAATCTTGCATTGAGCTGGCTATCCCTTTCCCTTATCAATACTCCCTCAAGTTTTAGTTTTATAACCTTTCTTGGCGCTATACCAAACCTGATATTTTCCTTTGTAGGCGGATATCTGGCTGATAATATGAATAAGAGAAATGCACTGATTCTCTGCCAGCTTGTTGCCATGATTTCAACTGTGGTTATCGGTCTTGGTGTGCAGTTTAAATTTATCAGCTATCCTAAACTGGCAGCTCTTACATTCATAATCGGTATAACAACTGCTATAAGCTACCCTACTTACTATACTCTAATGACTGAGCTGGTGGAGGTCAAAAATCTTCCAAGAGCTATCTCTATCCACTCTTTGCAGTTTAACCTATCCCGTATGATAGGTCCGGTTTTATTTGGTCTACTTGTAACCTACGTGGGAATAGAGGGCTGTTTTTTTATTAATGCAATGAGTTTTTTCCCTTTTCTTTTTATTCTTTTTAAAATTAAAGAGAAAAAAACTGGCAAAGAACTTTCCGGTGAAGGATTTTTTGATAATCTTAAGTCAGGACTAATCTACATTTTTAGAGAGCAGCCAGTTTTTAAATCCATAATAGTTATATTTATATTCAGTTTTTTCGTTCTCCCCTTCATAGGAATTATGCCTTATCTGGTGAAAAACTATCTTGAGGATAACCCAAAGACCTTAAGCTACGCAGTGGGCACAGTAGGTGTGGGCTCCATAATGGGGGCTTTTATTATTTCATTTATCTCAAGAGAAATTGTTAGAGTATTCAGAAGATTTATTATAAGCGGCTTTTTATTCTCTTTATGCCTTAGTCTGCTTGCCATATCAACAAACTTCTGGATCTTTTTACTTTCAGCCTTTTTTATGGGCATGCTAATGGTATTTTTTTATGCCTCTGCTAACTCTTTTCTTCAGATGTGGTCAAAAGAGGAGATGCGCGGAAGGGTGGTTGGATTTTTCACTACCGTCTATTTAGGTGTCTATCCTCTTGGAACTATGGTAATAGGTTTTCTGGGAGAGTTTATTAGCATTCGGAAGATTCTTTTTTTCAACGGAATAATTTCGTTTTTGTTTTTGACTGCTTTATGCATCTTTTCAGGTTTTCAAAGACTGCCCAAAATAATTAAAGTCTAAGCCTTACCAAGAATTTCTCTGATTTTTCTGTAGAGATAGTTTGGAGATACAGGCTTCATAACAACACTGTTAAGATCTATCTCGTATTTTTCTGATATAAAATCTGCAGGATAACCACTGATGAAAATAAATCTAATATTCTGGTCAATCTGCCGTGCTTTTTCATAAAACTCTTTTCCGCTCATGTTTGACATTACAATATCTGTAATAATCAGATCAAATTTTTCTTTTTTTATCAGCTCAAGAGCCTCAAATCCATCATAGCAGGATACTACATTGAGCCCCAGATTCTGAAGTGCTATTCTCAAAGGCTCTCTAACTACCTCTTCATCATCCAGTATCATGGCTCTGATATGTAGGGGCTTATATTTCTCATCATCTGCAGATTCTGAGACATCTATTCTTCCCTTAACAATGGGAAAATATATTTTAAAGCTGGCGCCTTTTCCTTCCTCGCTATAGACATTAATAAAACCGTCATGGTTTTTAACTATGCCATAAACTACAGATAGCCCCAGTCCTGTACCTTTTCCAACCTCCTTGGTGGTAAAAAATGGCTCAAATATTTTATCTATATATTCTTTTGGTATGCCCACACCAGTGTCAGTAAAGGTTATCAAAGCAAAATCTCCCTTTCGTCCGAAACCATGCATGCTAATAAACCTGTCATCAAGTGACACCTTTTCTGTTTTTATAAGTAGCGACCCGCCAGTTTGCATGGCATCCATCGCATTGGTGGCAAGGTTCATAATTATCTGTTCAAACTGAACAGGATCTACATATACAGTCAAAGGTTTAGGAGTCAGCTCATATTTAAGTTCAATCTGCTCTCCGAGCAATCTTTTCAAAATCTTTTCATAACCCATTAATAACTCATTTGCATTAACTATTTTAGGACTATATTCGGTTTTTCTGCTAAAGGCTAAAAGGCTTTTTGTAAGATTACCTCCCTTTTCAGATAGCTCAATGATATTTCTTAAATTTTTCTTTTGCTCCTCATCGGTGGTAATCATCTCTGCAAGGGAGGCAAAGCCTATTATGCCAGTAAGTATGTTGTTAAAATCATGAGATATCCCTGCTGTAAGCCTTCCTATGGCTTCCATCTTCTGAGCATGAAGATACTGATCTTCAAGTTTTTTGTAGTCTGTAATATCATTTACAACTTTTATAATGTATTTAACCCGGTCTTTTATTTTAAGGGGATAAAATTTTATATTAAGATTCTGTGCCTCTCCTTTTTTATTTAGCCTTTTAATATATTTGGAGCGCTCTATTCCATCTTCAAAAATGGGTTTCACATCGCAGGTCTTATCATTACATATGTGCTGATGAGAAGCGTAACAAAATACTTCAAAACATTTTTTGTTAATAATCTCTTCCCTCGACATCTCCAGAATCTCTGCGTATTTTCTGTTAGCAGATAAAATATTCAGATCTTCATCAAGAATGGCAAGCCCTT
>JBEQAF010000035.1:19702-20495 GCA_041640455.1 bacterium | reverse complement strand
ATGTTTAACTTGCACACTCTATGCAGTTGCAGATGTAGGCGCCAGCCTGATCGACGGACACTAGAAGCACAGATGTAACTGTGTGGATATCAGATGGTTGCAGATGTAGGCGCCAGCCTGATCGACGGACACTTCTTTATTAATGTTTAACTTGCACACTCTATGCAGTTGCAGATGTAGGCGCCAGCCTGATCGACGGACACTCTTCTGTGTGTGCTTTTTCAAGTTCTCTAATCCAGTTGCAGATGTAGGCGCCAGCCTGATCGACGGACACTTAGGAAACTCTTCACACGCAGAAAGAGCTGTAGAGTTGCAGATGTAGGCGCCAGCCTGATCGACGGACACTTGAAGCGCACCTGTTAACATAGATAGTCCCGCGATGTTGCAGATGTAGGCGCCAGCCTGATCGACGGACACTCAAGCGGGGACGACAAACTACTACTATCCTGTTTGGTTGCAGATGTAGGCGCCAGCCTGATCGGCACTTGGTATAGACATATTTACATTCTGGAATGGGTTATCAGCAGATTTAAGCAAGTTCTCCCTTAGAATGACAGGGAAATTCAGTACTTGGGCATTTATAGCGCTTTTAGGAGCCAAAATTTTATATAAAAGGTCAAACCATTAATGCTCATACCATATTCTTATAAATATTACATCCAAAGCTCCCTGCCTTAGTAGCTTCTATCTCCCTCAGTTCATGATATAAAACGCTCATAGGCTGTTCCTCCATCCTTTAAGTGATCTCACCTTCCTCTGCCAGGAGAAACCCAGTCTCTTCATTATATCAAGT
>JBEQAF010000035.1:0-19692 GCA_041640455.1 bacterium | reverse complement strand
TATTCTGTGGAAAGCCTCTTTCCTGCTTATAGTTTCCTTTGCATCCTTCCATTCACCTCCTTTTACTTCAATAAAATCAAACTGGTTAATATGTCTATACCTATCTGGTCACATAAAAAATAAAGTTCTTGACTTTATCTCATATCTTGTAGTTATAATAAATGTTTACGGGCTCATAGCTCAGCTTGGTAGAGCCACCGGCTCATAACCGGTCGGTCCCTGGTTCGAATCCAGGTGAGCCCATTATTTTAAAAAACATGGAAATCTTAACATACAGGTATAGCCCTTTACAAAAATATCAAGGTTTAAACAAAAACAAAAATAGAATTCTAAGATACAATGCCCGTTATCGGGCATTTTTTTTGTATATATGAGCCTTTATGTCAGAGAGGTTTACAACTACTTAGATTCAATTGCGCCATTTGTTTATCAGGAGGACTGGGATAACTCGGGTATTCAGATTGGTCGAAAAGATAAGATTGTAAAAAAAATACTCCTCACCCTTGATGTTACATTATCATCTGTAACTGAAGCTGAAAAGATAAATGCTGATCTGATTATATCCCACCATCCACTTTTTTTTAGACCCTTAAGATCTATTGATATATCAAATCCTGTTATAAGTAAACTTATTAAAAACGATATAACAGTTATATCAAGCCATATACCCCTTGATCTGGTTCCGAGGGGAGTTAATTTTTATTTTGCAGAGCTTCTGGGACTTAAAAATGTTAAAGTATTAAAACCACTTGAAAAAAGCAGGTTTTGCAAACTTTTTTTCTTTCTACCCACAGGGATGGAAAGAACTATTCTGGATAAGATTTTTTCTGAGGGTGTGGGTGAGTATCTGTTTTACAAGGAATGCGCATTTGAGAGCTTTGGTGAAGGCAGGTTTAAAGAAAAAGATTTATCAAATCCTTTCATTAAGTCAGCATCTCCATACAAAGAAGGCAAGATAGAGCTGATTGTCAGAAAGGATAAAATTAATCAGCTAATAGACAGGCTAAGAGATATTCATCCCTATGAAGAGCTTGCATTTGATGTGTTTGATGAGCTAATAAACCCCCTCCAGATAGGCTATGGTTGTATCGGGGAGCTTGGAAGTTCAGCCAAACTGTCACAGGTTATTAATAGGATTAAAGATCTTTTAGGTCTTGATAAAATAAGATTTTCAGGAGACCTGAATGCGAGGATAAAAAAGATTGCCTTTGTGGGTGGCACAGGTAGCTCTTTTATGAAGGATGCGGTTCAGCAGGGTGCAGATCTTTTTATCTCTGGAGATATAAAATATCACGATCTTCTTGATTATGGAGAGAAAATTGCCATTGCCGATGTGGGGCACAGGGCATCTGAGGAACCAGTGCTTTTTTCGTTAAAAGAACAGTTAGAAAAGAGGTTTAAAAATCTTGAGATACTTGTTTATAAAGAGTTTGCAGATATTTATAAATTTTATTAAGGAGGTCAAAATTGCTGGAAGATCTAAAGCTATTATGGGAGTTGCAATGTATTGACAAAGAGATATTTGAGCTTGAGAAAAGAATTGCTGAATTTTCACAGAAAAAGGACAGGGTAAGCGAAAGGCTAAGGGAGCTTGAAAGTCAGTTAAACCTGAAAACTGAAGAAAAAAATATACTGTTGAAGGAAAAAGAGGCAAAGGAGAAGGAGATCGATCAGGAAAATGAAAAGATAAAAAATGTTGAGGCGAGACTTAATTTCATAAAAAGTCAGAAAGATTATCTGGAGGTAAAAAAAAGGATTGAACTTGCAAAAAAATCAAACAAACTAAGAGAAGATGATGTGCTAAAGAAGATGGAAGAGGTGGAGAAGATTGAGAAAGTTATATCAGAGCTGAAGGAACAGATTGATAAAGAAAGCGTAGCTGTTAAAAATGCTCTGATGGCTTTTGAGAATGAGGAAAAGGAGCTGGAAGATAAAAAAAAGGATATTTTTAAAAGCAGAGACAACCTGGTGCTTAAAATAAAGGGTGATCTGCTTGAGAAATATGATTTTATAAGAAAGAACAGCAGAGGAATAGCCGTTTCAAGGGTTAGAAATGAAACCTGTGAGGGCTGTTACATGAATGTCCAGCCCCAGCTTTACAATCTGGTTATCAAGGGTGATCATATTTACCAGTGCCCCTTCTGTCAGCGCTTTTTGATATATATTAATGATAAGGAGCAAGAGAAGTAAAATAATTATTGACCATCAGTATAAATTTTTTTGTTAGTATCCGGCTGTTTCTGCTAAAATGAATGTTAACTTATTTTTGGGGGATAATATTTGATAGTTGGTATCAGCGGTTTTGAAAAGTCTGGCAAAACTACATTGTTTTCAGCTCTTACAGGTATCGGTCTGGAAATATCCTGCGGACAGACACCTGAGAATCATATAAACGAAGGTGTTGTTCCAGTCTATGACGAGAGAATTAAAATACTTTCAGATATATTTAAACCCAGGAAAACAACCTATGCCACTATAGAATATCTTGACCTTCCAGGTATATCTCCAAAAGACAATCAAAGAAATCAAAAAATTCTAAATAATCTCAAAGAGATAGACCTTATAATACATGTCATCAGGGCATTTGAAGATCCGGTGACAGTCCACCCGTTTGGTGAAATCAATATAAAAAGAGATATAAGGGCTTTTGAAAGCGAGCTTATTCTTACAGATCTGGTATTAATTGAGAAAAGGATTGAGAGAATAGAAGCCAACCTGAAAAGAGGGTTAAAGGAGAGACAGGAAGAACTTATCCTGTTTAAGAGTATGTATGAGCATCTTAATAATGATAAACCACTGAGAACATACAGTTTTTCAGATGAAGATAGGAAGATTCTTCTACCCTATAAATTTGTATCAGCCAAACCGATTATTCATCTTGTTAACCTGAGTGAGGGACAATGTGACCCTATAGATGATTTTAGAGAGTTTCAGGGCGAGAAGGATATGGCATTTATAAGTCTTTGTGCCCGATTGGAGATGGAGATATCTCAGATATCAGAAGAAGAGAGAAAGGAATTTCTATCAGAATTAAATATAGAAGAACCAGCATCTTATAGACTTACGAGGGAGGCATACCGGCTTCTCGGACTTATATCCTATTTTACAGTAGGAGAGGATGAGGTTAGGGCATGGACGATTAGAAGGGGCGCAACAGCAAAAGAGGCTGGCGGTAAAATTCATTCTGATATAGAAAAAGGGTTTATAAGGGCAGAGGTTACAGCTTATGAAGATTTTATAAAAATCGGAGATTTTAAAAAGGTTAAAGAGCAGGGGCTTCTTAGGCTGGAAGGAAAGGATTATATAGTGAAAGACGGAGATATAATGAATTTTCGTTTTAATGTTTAAAAGACTGAATTTGTTTGACAAAAGTTATTGATTAAAAGTATTATAAATTCTGTTTAATCTTAAGGCTAAAAGAAAGGAGGTGAAACAGGATGAAAAAGATAATGTCAGCTATTTTAGTATTAGCTGTTTTGGTAGTATTTTCAGGCTTAGTATCAGCTCAGATGAAAGACAGCTATGAGTTTAAAGGCGGCTCAATGGGTAAAGTTGCTTTCAATCACAAAGCACATCAGGAAGCCCTGAAGGACTGTAAGATCTGTCATCATAAAGATGAAGCTGGAAAAGAACAAACCTGCGGTTTATGCCATACAAAAGATGCAAAGGTAAAACCCAAAGACGCTTTTCACAACAGCTGTATGAAGTGTCACAAAGAGATGAAAAAAGGACCAACCGGTTGTAAGGACTGTCACAAAAAATAAGTTAATCTCCGGGAAGGCTAATTAGATTATAAAACGGCCTTCCCTACTTATAAAACTAAGGAGTTTGAATGTCAAAAAAAAGATTTGAAGTCTTTGATTTCCTTGCCTCAATCAAACTGGCTGTCATTTTACTGATTGTTTTAGCCATAAGCTCCATATTTGGAACCGTAATCCCACAAAATGAAAGCTTTGAAAGGTATGTTCAGCTATATGGCGAGTTTCAAGCCCGCGTAATAGCCACATTTGAACTATATGACATGTATCACTCTTGGTGGTTTATCTTTCTTCTTGCACTTTTTACCCTTAATCTGATTGTATGTTCTGTAAAAAGATTACCACCGGTACTGAATCAGATTAAAAATCCAAATAAGATTCTGGATGAGAGTCTTGAAAAATCTCTCACTCTTGTGGATACCCTGAAAAAAAAAGGTGATCCTGATTACTGGAAAAATGCAGTCAGAGAGTATCTGAAGAAAAAATATGGCAGTCTTTATGAAGAGAAAAGAGATGATAAAACCTATTACTATATTGAAAAAGGAAAATACTCCCGTTTAGGGGTTTATATAACCCATTTAAGCATTGTGATCATATTTATAGGAGGTATTATTGGCGCGATCTGGGGGTTCAGAGGGTTTGTTCAGATCCCAGAAGGTGAGGCGGTTAATCACGTATTTATAAGGGGTAAAAGTCAGCCCTATAAGCTTGATTTTATACTCAGATGTGACGATTTTTCCCTATCATACTATCCTATGGGGATGGTAAAGGAGTATAGGTCAGATGTATCTATCATAGAAAATGGGCAGGTGGTTAAGAAAGATCACCTTATAGTTAATAAGCCACTAACTTATAAAGGGCTTACTTTCTATCAGTCCAGCTATGGTGTGATAGATAGGGTGGGGAAGCTGGTTGCCTTTACCAAGTCACCAAATAATGCAAAAACCTATGAGCTAACCTTATCTGACAAGTTTGTAAACATTCCCGGCACTGGTGACTATGTTAAAATTATAGATTTTTATCCCAATCTTGATAATGTGGGTCCCGCAATTATCCTTCAACTTGCAGAAGCAGGAAAGATGCCTGTTAATTTTCCAGTTTATAAAAATTTGCCTGACCGAGATATGTATCCGGAAGGCGGTTACCTTTTTAAATACATTGATTATCACGAAACCCATTATACAGGTTTGCAGGTTACTAAAGACCCAGGTGTCTGGGTAGTATGGATAGGCTGTATCCTCATGATGGTAGGGCTATATGTGAGCTTTTTTGTTAATAGAAAAAGAATCTGGGCAAGAATATATTTTGATAATGAGAGAACTAATATCACAATAGCAGGCCATGCCCCAAGATCCAGACTTTTTGAGGAAGAATTCGCAAAAGTTTTAGAAGACTTAAAAGAAATGAAGGCTTAGGAGGAGATATGGAAAGCTCCCTTTTTATAAGCGGCAAGCTATTATCAATTACAACATTTGTTTATTTTCTCGCCATGTTTTTTTACATCATATATGTAATCTCCAGAAACAATATTATGGGGCTTCTTGGAACATCGGCAACACTGGCAGGTTTTTTTATCGAGACAGGTGGGCTGGTACTAAGATGGGTTGAGTCTCATCAGATGGGGATTGGCAGACCACCGCTTACAAATCTATATGAGTCACTGGTGTTCTTCGCATGGTGTACGGCAGGTATTTATCTGATTTTTGAATATTATTATAAAAACAGATTTATGGGCGCTTTTGTTATGCCCTTTGTGTCGCTGGCTATGGCTTTTGCCTCATTTTCTCCAAATGTGTCTCAGGAGATTCAGCCGCTTGTTCCTGCCTTGCAGAGCAACTGGTTGATATATCATGTTATTACCTGCTTTTTTGCTTACGCAGCATTTGCCATTGCAGCAGGTGTAAGTATAATGTATCTTATAAGATTCAGAAAAGAAGAGAAGAAGGAACCGCTTGGAGCAATAATATCATTGTTCCCGAGCACACCTACCCTTGATGATATAAATTACAAAGCCATTGCTATAGGATTTCCTATGTTAACGCTCGGCATCATAACTGGCGCCGCATGGGCGAATTACGCATGGGGCAGTTACTGGAGCTGGGATCCCAAAGAGACCTGGTCTCTCATTACCTGGTTTGTGTACGCTGCTTTTTTGCACGCAAGATTTACCAGAGGGTGGAGGGGTACGAGAGCAGCGTGGCTTTCTATTATTGGGTTCATAGCAGTTATAATAACCTATCTGGGCGTTAACCTGTTCCTTTCGGGTTTACATAGTTATGCCAGTTAGAGTAAAAACTGAAAAAGCTCTGAATCAAACAAAACTATTTTTCAGTGTTATAGCGCTTTTTTTTGGGCTCTTTATTTGTTCTGCTGAGCTGTATTCCCAGAGCTGTGTTGATAAAGGTTGTCATGATGGATATTTGAAAGAAAAAAATATCCACGCGCCTGTCAGAGGTAGAAACTGTGAAAAGTGTCATACTGGCAATGATCATCCTTTTAAATTAGTTGCAGAGAAAAATAAGCTGTGTAGTATCTGCCATAAACAGGTAGGTAAAGGTAAGGTTAAGCATTTGCCAGTTAGCGAGGGTGAATGTATATCCTGCCATAACCCACACGCCTCATCTAATGAAAATCTTCTTTTAAAACACAAAAACGATATCTGTTTTGAATGTCATGATAAATCAATAATAAGCAAGAAAATAGTTCATCAGCCAGTAAAAGATGGCTGTATGAGCTGCCATAATCCCCATGATGGTGATTACAAAAAGTTATTACAGGAGGATGGTATAAAACTTTGTTATAACTGCCATGATAAAAAGGATAATGAAAAGGTGGTTCATGGTCCCATAAAAGATGGCGACTGCCTGGGCTGTCATAACCCGCATTCCCAGGATTTTAAAGGACTACTAAGCGGAGAGGGGAATAAAATTTGTTTTATCTGCCACACAGAAAAGGACTACGTGGGTAAAAAGGTTGTTCACAATCCTGTATCGGAAGACTGTAAAAATTGTCATCTACCTCATAGCAGTAAGTTTGAGAAATTACTTAAATCAGAAGGTATCTGTATTGATTGTCATGGCACGATGATAGAGGGGAAGATTGTTCATCCGCCTGTGGAAAGCAAAAACTGTCAGGGCTGTCATAGCCCCCATACATCAGATTATAAAAAATTATTATCCAAAGCTATGCCACTGATTTGCTTTGAATGCCATAACAAAGAACCTTTTACAAAAAAATATATTCATAAGCCTGTTAAGGAGGAGTGTAATCTTTGTCATAAACCCCATAGTGCATCCCAGAGCAAACTACTTGTTCAGAAAAAGGATCGGCTATGCGAGATATGCCATGCCGATATGGTTAAAGGGATTGATAAATATACCGTACCACATCCGCCTGTAAAAGATAAAGATTGTCAGAGCTGTCATAATGTTCATTCCTCAGATTTTAAAAAGATAGTTAATGAAGAGCCAGCTATATTATGTAATAACTGCCACAATATCGGCAACATAAAACAGTCTAAATCCGTACATGCTCCTGTAGAAGATGGTTCATGCGGAAGCTGTCATACAGTCCATGGTGGTAATATAAAAAAAATGCTTAATAAAAGATATCCAGCGGAAAATTATGTATCTTTCAATGTAAGAAGTTATGAGCTCTGTTTCAGCTGTCATTCCGCAGACCTTGCCAGGTTTCAGAGGACACTGACGGCTACAGAGTTCAGGAATGGGGATAGGAACCTGCATTTTGTTCATGTTAACAAAGATAAGGGTAGGAATTGCAGATTCTGCCACGATCCTCACATGAGTACTCAGGATAAATTAATTAAACCTCGGTTTAAAGGATTTGGCATCTGGAATATACCAATAAATTATAATAAGACACTAACAGGCGGTGGTTGTATTGTAGGCTGTCATAAGCCATACAGCTATGATAGGCTTAAGCCGGTAGACTATAGATAGCTTTATGAAAAAAGCTTTATATTTTATATTTTTTTTTGTATTATTAACATTTGCTAAACATGGATATGGGATAAGCATAATCACGCCAGAAGACGGAAGTTTTATTACATCTGGTTTTATATATGTTGTAGGGCGAGTTGAAAATCCCAATGCTACCCATATTATAGTTACGGTAAATGATCTAAAATCGCCTATGATAAATATTAAAGATCCTGAATATGTGAGCCAGTTTAAAGACTATTTCATTATTGATCTGGAGCTCGAGAAAGGTGACAATGTTATTGGGATAAAGGCTTATTCAAACAATGCAGTTATTGAGGAGAAAAAGATTAAGGTAAAGCTTATTGACAAATATGAAGTGTTATCTGATGGGGTAAACAGATATATGTTTCATAAGGAAGATAGAGAGGTAAGATGCACAGACTGCCATAAGATTGATAAGGAAAGCTGTGTGGAATGCCATAAAGGTATTATATCAAGAAAATTTGTTCACGGACCAGCAGGATCTGGGGATTGTGATGTATGTCACGATTTTAAAGAGTCAGGTGGATACAGATATAGGGTAAAGGAAGATCTGGAAAATATATGTTATGAGTGCCATGACAGTATGAGAAAAGATAATTATAAAAATCTTCATGGACCCTATGCTACAGGCAGCTGTGATGCCTGCCACAATGTGCATTCCTCTGATTATCCCCATCAGCTAATGTTTTCCGTAAACGAGCTATGCAAGATCTGCCATACTGAGTTTAAGGATAAAGGAAAGACCCATGTTTTGCCCAAACATCCGCTATCAGACAGAAAAGATCCTTCCAGACCAGGTAAAGAATTGACCTGTGCAAGCTGTCATAATCCACATGGCGAGAAGGGGAAGATGTTTTTTCCGCAGGGAAAAGAGAATAGAATGGAGATATGTATTCTCTGCCATAAAAAATGAGGAGTTTCAGATGAAAAAGTTATATCTTTTTTTACTGCTTATTATTATTACCTCCTGTGCTGCTCCACAGCAAGCAGAGGTAAAACGTAGGTACTTCTGGCCACCGCCACCCAACGAGCCTAAGGTGGAATTTATAGGAGTTTATCACTCAAGCAGAGATCTTCCCAAGAAGAAAACAATCTTAAAGACTCTTACAGGCGAGACAGATATAGAAATCAGGCTGAGAAAGCCTCTTGGGATAGGCTCAGATGGTGAAGGAGTGGTAATAGTTACCGATCTGGTACCATGGGGCGGTTATATTTGGGATTTCAACAATAATACAGTTACCCAGTTAACAGAAGATCCAGCATTCCAGCTTGCATCAGGTGTTGCCTTTGATAAGGAAAGATTCTATGTCGCCGATGCAAGGGCAGGGAATATTAAAGTATTTTTACGAGCCAAGAGGGCGCCTTTATACACTATAGGGGATGGAGAAGTGGAAGCACCAAACGGTATAGCTATTAATGAAAATCTTAAAAGACTATATGTGGTTGATACGAAGGCAATGAAGGTAGTCGTTTTTGACACTGAAACGAGAAAGAAGCTCTTTGAATGGGGAAAACCAGGTGAAATGGAAGGGGAGTTTAACAGACCATGGGGGATCTGTATTGACAAAAATGGCGATGTAATAGTTGCCGATGGTCTTAATTCGCGTATCCAGATTTTTGATAAAGATGGAAAGTTTATCACCATGTTTGGAAAAAGAGGTGATAAACCTGGTGGCTTTGCACAGGTTAAAGGCGTTGGAGTTGATTCTGATGGAAATATATACGTTATAGATCCACTGAAGGCAATACAGGTTTTTAATAGAGATGGTGAACTTTTAGGACTTGTAGGAGGACCAGGATCAAAGGGGCTCGGTGCAATGAACCTTCCGATGGGACTATTCATAGACAAAAATGACAGAATATATACGGTTGATCAGATGAACAGGAGATTCTATATATTCCAGTATATGAATGAGGATTACAAAAAGAAAAATCCGGTAGAGATGCCCACTAAATAGGTAAAAATAATTTATAACTTTTTAACATATAATGCAAAAGATGCAGAATTAACGTTATTTAACGTTGCTGAATAGTTAAAAGCTTATAAATATAATTAAATCAAAATGGCATGAAAAATGCAAATTTATTAACAAAAAAAAATTTAAATTAAAATGCTTGACAAAAAAAATAGTTTTGATTAACATAAAATTAAATACCAAAAAAAGGAGGTGAAGTAAGATGAAAAAATTATTAGTTGTTATGGCAGTAATTGCTATGGCAGTAGCAGCCTATGCGGCATCAGACATCAGAAACACAAAACACAATCTGAGTAACGTGTCTGGTAATACCTACAGATCAACAAACTATAGTGAGGTTTGTGTGTTCTGTCATACGCCGCACGCCGCTCCATCCTGGCCATTATGGAACAGAAACTACACAGTTCCATCTTTTACAACTTATTCATCAATAACTTTTGACGCTAATGCTACAGATATTGACGCAACTTCAAAGCTGTGCTTCTCCTGTCATGAGAACGCCAATACTTGGAGTACTACATCGCTGAGAAATAATAGCAATCTGGTAAACAATGCAGCACCCACATTCAATCATACTAATTTTACTGGTACTGCCGCATTAGGTACAAATCTCATGGATGATCATCCAATAGCTTTCAACATGCAAACACTTAACTACACAAAATATCCTGAGATTTATACAATGTCCCAGATTGCTGCTAACATTGGTGACAGTGTAACTGATCTTTTCCCAGATGGTCAGTTTACATGTGGCTCATGCCATGATGTTCATGGTAAGGTTGTTGGTGGCTCAGTTGTTCCAGTTCTGCTGAGAAGATCAAATGCTTCAAGTATGCTTTGTCTTGCATGTCATGCAAAGTAATTTGAAGTAGAATAACAATCAGGGGGGGCAACCCCCCTTTTTTTATGAATAAGATTAAATATGTACTATTTTTTATATCGCTTTTTATCACTATAACCCCTTTGGTATCATACTCTCAGGAAGGGCTCAGAGGCTCTTTGTCCTATACCTACGAAGATAGAAAAACCATAGATCATCTTACGAATACAGTTACTGATGATAGTTTTTTTACCCAGAAGTACAATCTTAGCTGGAAGAAAAAGTATCTATTAGAGAAAGGTGCTCTTGGTATATTAAATACCAACTTTTCTCTGGGCTACAATGTACTTGATAGATCAACAAATGAACAGGATTATAGGGTAGAAAATTTTAATAATCAATGGCTTATAAACCTGCTTATAACACCATCAAAAATGCCGCTTTATTTAGAACTGCTTACAGAAAGGTCTGATGTATCGGGATTTGACAATAACTACAACAGAACAACCTACCGCTTTACCCATCACATGCTTTCTTTTAAATATGTAATGCCCAAATATTTCCATCTATATGATCCTAAACATAGTGGTAATGGCGCTGGTAATGGCAATGGCAACGGCATGTTCTGGGGCGGTAATGGTAATGGTAACGGAATTGGCTTTGGTGGTAACGGTAACGGAATATTCTGGGGCGGAAATGGTAACGGAGGGCTTTTAGGTGGTAACGGCAATGGTAATGGCAATGGTGGTTTTTTTAATGGCAATGGTGGCAATGGATTTGGTAATGGAAATGGTAATGGTTTACTAAGGAGAAAGCTTGGACCATTAGTCCCTTATGCGTACCTTTTTAATATAGATAGCTATATTACCGAAAGCAATCAGGCTTTAAAAGGCAGGTATGACGTATATAGTTTAAACTTGGGATTTTTAAGATTCTGGATAAACTCTTATTTAAAAGTTGATAACACAACCAGAGATTTTCTAATTGAGTTTGGACAGAGAAAATACAATGGCAATCTGATGTGGACACTACTGAGTAACTGGATGTCTGCATCAAGCTATTTTTCATATAAAAGCATAGAGAATAACAATGTTGTCACAGAAGAGAAATACGAAGGTAATTTTATATTAAAAACGTACAGAAGCAGATGGTTTTCAAACCTACCAGCAAAGGTTACCTATACTGAAAAAAGGACAGATCAGCTGTTAGAGCTAAGGCTGCCCTACTACTTTTATGGCACAACAGTATCTATGGATAAATTCAGCGGCGGCTTAAACTATAGCTTTGATAAAGGTATGTCAAGCTTAAATGATGATTACAGTAAAAATCTTATAACTAATAATTTTAACTATTCATTTAGAAGGGCAAACTGGAAAATAAATTCCAGACATGATATAATTCTGCTCTTTGACAACATTAAAAACTCCTATGACTATACCACTTTTAACTATCGCATTGATCTTAATGAGATACCGGATCTTAATTCAAAGATTACACAGAATGCCAGCTATGAATTGACACTTAATAAGAAATTTGAAAATGACCAGAAGATCTATCAAGTTCATTCAGCAGGCTATGGAATAACCTACTCAGGTATTGATAAAATGAGCATTACAGCCAGCGATTCGCTATCTTACTATGATCAGGGATCAATTACTGCTAACAGTAATGATTACGTCTCCCAAAAAAAGGTTATCGATCCCAAAATAGACCCTAAAGGGCGAAGCTTAAGAAACAATCTTTCGACTGGAATAAGCTATACGCCATTCTCTCAGCTTAACCTTGGTGCTTCAGCAAGTTTTGATAATGTGTTTTATGAAAGCGGCAGCGAGTCAAAGCAGACATATCGAGGTATGGGAACTTATACAGCCATCGAGCGTATGCTAACTATAGTAGGAGATATCACTTACTACAATCTTGACAGACTTACGGACGATGATGAGACAGCTATTACATATACTGCAAGAATCACATATACTCCTACTTACAACCTTAGGTCACATACCAGCTATAGTTACAGAAAGACAGAATTAAAAAACGGAGAGTCTAAAGATAGCTATGATGAAAGCTTTACCGAAGAGATTACTTACAGCTATTATACTGGCAAACTGGCAGCAAGAAAGCTTTTTGATGTAAAAGCTATGGCAAAATATAACAATTATAAAAATAATGCAGGAATCGTAGGTGATCAGTTTATAGGGGTAATGGGTGGTAATGTGCCCAAAACATCTATATCCTACGAAGGTGGATTAATGGTTTATCCTCACAGATTTTTAAGCCTCTCTGGAACTGTAAAAAAAGATTTTTTTAAAGAAGATGGCGGTAGCTACTCAGAAAATCTTATATATACCCTTAATGCCAATGTAAATTTCCCATTAATGAGCATCTCAGCCTATTATCAGGAGATAAATAAACGCATAGATGCAAATTCAGACGAGAGAAGATTTAACATATCCGTATCAAAATGGTTTTAGCCGATAATAATAAAACCATGCCTTATAAGCTGTTGTAACATCATATTTCATTATGTTAAAATCCCATAATGTTTATATTTATTCTGCTGGCGGTTTTCTTTATAGCTTACCTTCCTCCCCTAACAACCCTGTCAGATGGAGCCGAGTTTGCACTTTCGCTGGCAACATTAGGTATCTCCCATCCGCCTTCCTATCCACTATTTATTAATCTGGGAAAACTTTTCTACTTTCTTCCAGCGGGAAGTATTTATCTTAGATTATGCCTGTTTAGTTCTATCGTAACCTCCCTTATATTTCTCACTATCTGGAAACTTTATAAGGGAGATGTCTTTGAAAAAACAGCTTTATCAATATTTATCCTTAGCTCAGATAACCTATTTGAGAATACCCTAATAGGAGAGGTATATGGGCTGAACTTGCTTTTTTTTGCATTAATTTATTTTCTTCTATACGGTAAGAGAGATATCAGGCGGTTTTTTTTAGTAGCCTTTATTCTGGGACTCGGTGCCGGCAATCACCAGACCATAATTCTATTTATTCCCTTTATAGCTTATGAGATTTATAAGCAGAGAGCTGAAACAGACCTGAATAAACTATTTTTTATAACTTTTCTCTTCATATTCGGGCTTTCTGTGTATCTTTATCTACCTTTTAGAGCCATAAAAGATAACATCTGGAACTGGGGAAATCCATATAATCTGAAATTTTTTCTCACAAGCCTTCTTAGGTTAGACTTTCAGAACAAAGGATTTTTAAGGACTCCTGAGCATTTTTTAAATCAGATGCTTTCGCTCAATCCCTTAAACGAGGTAGGATTAATAGGATCTATGGCAGTAACTGCCTCGCTTGTGATTATATTTATTAAAGACCGTAACTATTTTATAAAACATATTCTGCTATACCTTATGTTTAGTGTTTTTATTGTAATACTCCTTGGATATGATGATATCGCTTCTGAGAGAATGCCCATTGTATACGGTCCCTTTTTTTTGCCTGCCTACTTTGTACTTGGGCTTCTGGTCGCTAAATCCATATCCTATCTAAAAGGATATGTCAGATATGGAGCTATAGCGATACTGTTTATAGGATTAATAATTCAACAGAGCTATTACCTCAAAGGAGAGCTTAAAAAATATTCAATAAAGAGCTACAGCTATGCTAAATCACAGCTATCCATGCTCCCCAAAGGTGCGGTTCTTATTGTTGAAGGGGGAGAGAGAGATTTTCCCCTATTTTATGAAAGGCTTGTAAAAAAGTTTAGAACTGACCTTATAATAATTCCGCTCTCCATGTTAGGGAAAAAATGGAATTTTAAAGAAAGCATTGAGCTTGGTGCAGCATATCAGAAAGGATATGAAGGAGAGCAGGATGAGAAAAAGGCTATATTAAAAGCTGTAACATTGTTTCATAAAGATTTTAAAGGTAAAAGGGTTTTTACCAATATAATAGACGAGGCGGAACTTCCTGTGTCGCTACCCTACAAAATAAATGGCATATTTTATGAGTTTGGAGAAGGGGCTCCGATTGATCTGGATTTTTTTAGAAGCTATGGGCTGAGCAGAGAAAAAGACCAGATGATAATTGAGCTGCTGGAAAAACAGTTAACTATCTGGCAAAGCAGAAATGAGACTGAAAGAGTTTTAAAGATTAAAAAAATCTTAGAAAAGATTAGTAATCAATGAAATAGAAAATTAAAAAAGCCCCTTCATTCTTCTTCTTGTTTATTGTTTATTTGGGAAAGCAGAGAGATTTATGAAAATAAAAGCCATCAACTTTAAAATAAAAGAAATTGTTATAGATTAATATCTTTTTATTATAAAATATCTCCTATGGAAAATTCGCTTCCTTTTGTTACTGTTATTATACCTGTTAAGCCTGGATTGCAACCGCTGGCGCTTGAAGCAGTTAAAAGACTTAACTATCCAAAAGAGCTTTTAGAGGTCTTTGTAGTTTATGGAAAAAACCCTTCTATGCAAAGGAACAGAGCGGTTAAGATAGCCAGTGGTGAGATCATATATTTTCTGGACAACGATTCTCTGCCAGAGCCTGATACCTTAAATAGACTGATTAAACACCTGTCTGATGATAAAGATGTTACAATAGCAGGAGGTCCCAGCCTCAAACCGGAGAAACTTAGTCTGCTACCTTATATTTTTGGCAAAACCTTCGAATCCGTTTTCTGCACAGGCTCTTCAAGAAGCAGATATTTAAGAATTGGTAGTGTGCGAGAAACCACTGAGAAGGAGATAATTCTCTGCAATATGGTTATGAGAAAAAAGGATTTTTTAGAGCTGGGCGGGCTAAATGAGAGGCTCTATCCAAATGAGGAAAACGAGCTTATGGAAAAGGTAAGGTTCAGTGGAAAAAAAATAATCTATGATCCCCAGGCAGCGATTATAAGAATGCCAAGACAGACAGTTAAAGCCTTTATAAAACAGATATTTAATTATGGGAGAGGAAGAGGTGAGCAGACCATCTACTATCCAAAAAGCTTTAATCTTTTTAATTTTATCCCGCTTTTATTTGTAATTTATCTGGTTATAACAATCACAAATGGGGGAAAATTTTTTTATCCCCTTTATTTATATTTTTTAATCCTCATTCTTGATAGTATAATAAAGGCTGTTAGGGATAAGGATGCAAGGGTATTATTTCTACCCATAACCAGCTTTCTGCTTCATGTTATATATGGCATTGGCACCCTTTACGGATTATTACGAGCGCCTTTTAAAAAATTAAGAGAAGGGGAGATTCGTATTGAAAAGGTCTCAGTCAGCTGATTATATTTTTGTTCTGATATCAGTTTTATTTGGATTTCTGATAAGGGTTTTCCCTTTCTGGGATAAGCTAATAGATTCACCCATAATGTTTTATCAACCTGATAATAGCTACTACGTAAGAAGGGTATTAACTATAATTCATAACTTTCCTCATATCCCCATGTCTGACATATATCTGAGCTATCCCATGTTATCAGAGTTTCCAAGCCCGCCCTTTTACTCCCTTTTTTTAGCATTTCTCTCTTTTTTAGCAGGTGGAGGTGTACCTTCAGAACATACAGTAGAGCTGGTAACCTCTTTTACTGCCTGTTTTTTGGGTGCCATGATTGCTATTCCCGTTTATCTTTTTGGAAAAAAAATAATCGAAAAAAGATTAATTTTAATATTATGCAGCTTTGCAGCCATTATAATGCCTCTACACTACTGGTATACAAACGCGCTTGCTGGTGATCATCATGCAGCAGAGATTTTCTTTGCTCTTATGGCTTTTTATTATTTTGCTTTGCTTTTTGAAAAGGAGGATAGAGTAAGAAGAGCTCTTTTTGTGCTATTTATGGGGCTTCTATTTCTGGTCTGGCAGGGAGCGGTTCTATACCTTGGACTAACTGTGATTTTTCTACTCTTTTACGGTATTATCAGCAAAGAATATGAAAAAATACGTTATTTCGGCTTTAATTACCTGGCTTTAGGTTTATTTGTACTGTTTTTTAATCTTATTTTGCGCCCTCAGGAAGAGCTTTTTAGCTATGGTAAATATTCCTATTTTGCTTCTTTTTCAATAATTTTAATATCTGCCTTTACTCTCTTTGTCTATTATCTGATTAAAAAGAGGTTAACTGGCGTAATTATAAGCGCATTAGTGTCTATAATGCTGATCTGGTTTATTAGAGATGAGATTATAAAGGGTTTTATATTTCTGGCAAAAAAAGAGAAGGGCTTTGTATCCATACTGGAGATGAAATCTGCTCTTGACCTTATTTACTGGACAGGCAAGGTTGACCTGAATTTTATTAAAACCAATATATACTTTTTTTATCTTCTCTCTCCACCGCTTATAGCCTTTTTTGCAATAAGGGATAGGAGTAGATTTTTTATTACTACTCTGTTTTTTGTAGTCTCCTTTGCCCTGCTAACTTATAATCAGAGAAGATTTGGATATATATATGCACCATTTATAGTAATAGCCATCTTTTTTTTCTGGGACAGAACATTTAAAATTCTCAAAGGGATAATCGGTCTTATACCTGTGATCTTAATCCTCTATATGTTTGTTGATAGCATTTACAACACAAGAACGCTTTTTGAATCCATAATCAACACGGAGGTTAAAAACGCCTTTTTCTGGCTGAGACATAATACTCCCCCTCCGTCGGCAAATGTATTTGATACTGACACCAAACCCCGATATACTGTATACACACCCTGGTACATGGGGTACTATATGGTTCATCTCGGGCAAAGGCCTGTCTTTACCAACAACGCCCTTCTTGTCAGCAATCAGGAGGGTTTTATCGATAGTCTTAAAATATCAATTACCCATCAGGAAGATGTTTTTAAAAGCCTGCTTGATAAATATCAGGTAAAATATTTAGCAATTCCAGGTTTGGTAAGAGACAGGGAGGCTTTTGATTTTATTAGATATCCCTATCTGGAACCTCAGTTTCGTATGTTGGGTATCCTTTATCTTTTTAATGGAAGAGCGGGAGACAGTTTTCTTGGAAATTTCAGACTTATAGCCGATTTTATAAATCCGCAGGATGGCAGAAAGAGGGTCAAAATATTTGAATATGTTTCTGGTGCAAAACTAAAAGCTTTTGTTGGTAAAGAGAAAGAGGCAGAGGTTACAATAAAGATAATGGGTCCCTTTGAAAAGGTTATATTCTATCAGAAGTCAAAGGCAGGTGCAGACGGTTATGCAAAGTTTATTATCCCCTATAGCTCTGGAGAGAAAGGCATGATGGTTACGGAGCTGGCAGTTTTTAAGACTGGTAGTGTTGAAAAAAAGCTTTATATTTCTGAAGAGGCTGTAACGGGAGGTAAGGAGTTCAGTATAGATACAAGATCTCATAAAGGAGATGTGATCAAGCTTGATTGATAAGAATAGTATCTGCATCCTCATTACAGCGCTTAATGAGGAAAAGATGGTAGGTATGGTATTAAAAGAGCTGATCGAGAGAGGTTATAAAAATATTGTGCTTGTTGATGATGGCTCATCTGATAATACCTACCGCATAGCTAAAAGCTTTAATATATTTGTGCTTAAGCATATTATAAATAGAGGTAAGGGAGCCAGCCTTCAGACAGGTACAGAGTTCATCCTGAAAAAAGGATTTCCTGTAATAGTTCATTTTGATGCAGATGGACAGCATAATCCCGATGATATTGAAGCTCTTGTCTTGCCTATATTTGAGGAAAACTATGATCTGGTTTTTGGATCAAGATTTATGGGCAAGGCAGAAAACATACCATTTTTAAGAAAGCTCATACTTAAAGGTGGAATTATTTTTACCAATCTGCTTTACGGAGTAAAGTTGACAGATGTACATAACGGGATGAGGGCTTTTAAATCGGAAATCTTTAGAAAGATAAAGCTTACAGAAGATAGATTTGCCTATGCTTCTGAGCTTATAGAAAAAATATCAAGGGTGGGTTTTAGATATAAAGAAGTGCCAGTAAATATTAGATATACCGATTATTCAATCAGCAAAGGGCAGAAAAATGTTAATGCCCTCAACATCTTCTTTAAAATGATAAAGAGGAGGTTCTTTGCTTAAATATCAGATCTTTTTTGGCTCCATCGTAGTTTTGATTATTTTTTGGAACCTTCTGCTATTTAAAAACGGAAGAATAAAGGTAAGAAGATTTATAATCTTTATCTCTTTCTGGTTATCGGTTCTTCTGGCGGTAATTTTTCCTGAAGAGACAAACAAAATAGCAAGGTTTTTTAACATTACCCGTGGAGCGGACTTTTTTATCTATCTGTCCATAATGGTAATTTTTTATGTCCTTTTCAAGATCTTTGAGAGGATAGAATCGCTGGAAAGGAATATTACTGAGATCGTAAGACACCTGGCATTAATAGATAAAGATAAAGAACAGTAGTATTTGGAAAATAAATGGATTTATGATATGGTAAACGGCATGATATCTGTTGTAATACCACTTTTAAATGAGGAAGAGAGCTTAAGACCTCTTTATGATAGGCTATGCAATGTTTTTGCAGGTCGGCATATGGAGTTTATATTTGTGGATGATGGTAGTACCGATAATAGCTTGAAAATACTTGAAGGGCTTGCCGAAAAGGATAGCAGGGTCAAAATCATATCTTTCAGGCGAAACTTTGGCAAATCTCCTGCTCTTGCCGCTGGTTTTAAAAAAGCTAAGGGAGAGATAATAGTTACTATGGATGCAGACTTACAGGATCAGCCAGAAGAAGTGCCCAGACTGATTGAAAAACTAAATGAGGGTTATGATCTTATAATAGGCTGGAAGTTTCCCAGACTGGATCCCATTGGTAAAAGATTACCATCAAAGGTGATAAACTTTACTACATCTTCCCTTACAGGTTTAAAAGTACATGACATGAATAGTGGTCTAAAGGTTATGAGAAGAGAGGTTATAGAAGAGGTATCCCTGTATGGAGAGCTTCATAGATTCATGCCCCATTTAGCCCATATGAAGGGCTTCAGAGTTTGTGAGGTGAAGGTTAAACACAGCGAGAGAATCTTTGGAAAGAGCAAGTTTGGTGCAAGAAGATTTCTTTCGGGGATTTTTGATCTTATCACAATTATCTTTCTTGGTAAATTTGGTAAAAAGCCGCTGCATTTTTTTGGACTTTTTGGTCTTGTACTTGTTCTTATAGGTTTTTTTATAAATCTTTATCTTGCATATCTTAGATTTA
>JBEQAF010000034.1:0-20671 GCA_041640455.1 bacterium | reverse complement strand
CCTATAATCGATCTCCATTTCCTGAACCTTTTGATCTACCAGAGCGGATTGTTTGATCGGCTTTGCACTGATAACTGCAAAAATCATAAAGCTATAAAGTAGCGCCGATATAACAAGAACAAGAGATATAAACCTAATATTTTCTTTTGACACATAGCTTTTTTGAAACTGTTTAGCTACCCCTTTTTTCTCCTCCTTATACTCCTGTGCTTTAAAAATTATCTTTTTACCGTAAATCTTTAGCTCACATATTACATCTTTGTTTAGCTCCAGATAGTCTTTGCCATCAATGATATCTTTCAGTTCTGAGACCCGAAAAGACCTGTTATCCTTGTAAATTGTGATATCCAGATTATCGTCAGTTTTAACAGAAAGAGAGTGTTCTTTGTGCCGGGCTATTATAACCTGATTGTTTAGCTCCTTGACATGAATAGCAGATTTATAACTGTTACCTAAGGTAAGCTCTGCGGTTAACAGCTTTAACTGTTTCTCTTCCCCATCTTCTATGATTTTTACAAGAAATCCCTTTATCATTTTGGGAGTACCGCCAGATAGGGTTTGGAAAATCCTGCCTGAACAGCCAGTCTTATATAATTTCTCGCCACATAGAAAGGTAAGTCTTTATCCGCCTGAATTACCAGATAGTTTTTACCCTTCTGTTTAATGTCCTTAAGCTCCCTTAAAATGTAGGGATCGTCTTTACCTGTAACAGCGTAGGTTCTTCCCGAAATCTCAATCCTGTCTTTCCCAACGGCAATATAAAATTTTTCCGCCACAGGTATAACAGACCTTGCTTCGGGCAGTGTAATCCCCTCCACAAGCTTCATAAGAACTCCCTCAAAACTGTAAGCGGATAAAAAGAAAAAGAGTATTATGGTAAACATATCCATAAGGCTTGTAAGATTAAGCTCCATAGAGCTCGAACTTTTTTTAAAAAACCTTGCCATTACTTCACCTCATCATAATAAACCACATTGGGGAAAAGTTTCCCCTCACTTTTGCAAATGTCTATTACTTTAATAACTTTTTCGTACTGAATTAAAGGATCAATTTTAATAACTATTTCCTGTTTTTTCGGTAGCTCATTTTTTAGCTCGAGAAGCTTATTATAAAGTCTCTGCTCATATCCTTCCGAAAAGTCAACATTCATATGCCTGGCATCTCCTAAAAAAAGGCTAAGCCCCTCTCTTTTAATCTCTATGACAATATCTCTACCCGCATCAGACTGGAAAGCATTGGCTGGTGAATCTGAAACGGAAGGCAGTTGTAGCTCCATTGAGGCTATCTTTTGAAGGAAGGCATTCTGTATCACAAATGGTAAAATTAGTAGAAAGAGGTTCATTACAGGAATAAGAATGGGAAGAAAGGTGCCTTTTTTCTTTTCCTTTCTAAATCTTTTATATAGCATTAATACCTCATGGTAATAAGATTTATAAACTTGAGCACATAATACTCGGTCTCTTCCATAAGCCTTTCAGCTCTTGCATTAAGGATGGTATACATAAAAAGAATAATAACCGCCACAAAAAGACCATAAGCAGTGGTGTTCATTGCAACCGATATGCCCTGAGCAAGAAACTGTGCCTTCTGAGAGGGATCTACATTTGACAGTGATGAGAATGCCTGAATAAGCCCCTGCAGTGTCCCAAGCAGCCCAAGCAGAGTAGAAAGATTGGCTACTGTGGGCAGAAAATTAAGCCTTCTCTCTATTTTAGGGAACTCAAGAGCTGCAATCTCTTCAATGGTCTTTTCTATAACTACAGACGCCCTTCTCTCACCTTTGAATATTTTAACCTCACATGTTTTATCTTCTCCGGGTTGACATCTTTTTATCACATCCACACCAAATTTAAAGATGTTTGAAAGCGGAGCATCGGGAGAGTTTTTAACCACATCATCAAGATCCTTATTTATTATCTTCTGCTCAACAAAGTTGAAATATTTATTGGCATCCAGATTATACTTTTTGAACAATACAAAGAATCTCTCCACAACCACCGCCATCCCGAAGGCAAAAAGCAGCGTTATGGGATACATAAAGAAGCCGCCCTCTTTGAAAAATCTACCAATAAAATCAATCATCTTGCCCATCCTCCTTTACCAAACTTTCAAAATCTTTTTCAAATACGTTATCTTTGATTATAAATTTTTTATTAATCTGTTTTTTCTCCAGCGGCATTTTAAGCTCCGGTATGAGGAATATGACCCTTGGTCTCTCTTCAGCCCCCATTATCTCCAAACCTTTTTTAAGATCAAAGTCGTAAATAATCTCCTGTGCCCATACCTGTGAAATAAAAACCAGACTAATTAGCAATCCAGGAAGTAACCTCTTCATCATTAACCTCTGTCAGATATTTATTGTAAAGCTCCCTTGCTTTTTCCTTATCTTCAAAATATATATCATATATGAGCCCGATATTTCTATAAAAACTACCTGTTTTTTCCTGATCAGGGAGTCCTTTTAAAAGCTCTTCAGCCCTTTTAATATCACCATTACTGATAAGCACCGATGCTATAACAGCTGCGGTTCTCCTGTTAAGCTGAACTTTTTTCTCCTCATAGATCTTTAAAATTTCATTATATTTGCCGAGATAATATAAACATTGTATGATATGGTCTTCAATGTCTTTGTAACCCGATGTATTACTAAATCTTTCGAGGGCTTTCTCATAACTACCTTCATTAAAGAATATTTTTCCCTGAATATAGTTCTTCTTTGACTGATCTTCTATCTCTGCCGAAACGGAGAGAGCAAGAGATGTCTGATTTTTCTTCATAAAAATGAGTGAAAGATAGATATTTAAAAGCTCATGTCTATATCCTGACTCATAAAGATTAGAAAGAATCCTTCTTGATGCCTCAAAAAGCCCCTTCTCATAATAGGATATACCCACGATGAGATTAACCTCCCTGTCATCTACATTTGGCATATTCGCAAGTTTCTCTTCAGCAATCTTCACAATCTGGTCAAAGCTTTTACGCCAAAGATATGATAATATAACAGGTTTTAGAGTATCAGTGCCAGTGAACTCCTTTTCTCTTTTTTCATAAATTTTTATTATGCCATCAAAATTTTTTCTGCTGTAATTTTCTTTCATCTCTTCGGCAAGACTAATAGTTTCTGTAATTATTGGCTTTTCTGGCATAATTACCGGCTCAGTCGGTTTGGGGCTGGCTGCACAGCCATAAAAAAGGTAAACAAGGCTAATTACCAAAAGGCATCTATTTATAAAGGCTTTCATAGTTTTTAGTCTCACTGATATCAAAATTAATTTTCTCCAGTTTCATGGTTCTATTATATCTTTTGGGATCTATCTCTCTCAATTTTTCAATAGACTTGACTATGAGAGCTCTGTTTTCCTTTTCTACAGAGTTTTTAAGTGCTCTTCTTAAAAGACTGTAAGCTCTTGACATTGCCTCATCCTGCTGAAGGAAAAACAACGAAAGCTCCTTCATTATCTCGCCCAGTTTATAAAGGTATATATCATCCAGGCTTTCTTTATACTTTCTTGACAGATAGCCCACATACTGTTCGAGAGACTCTCTCGCCTCATCTTCAGGCTTGGTATATATGGTTTTCATAAGAATATCATTTACAGCTTTCTCAAAATCTTCTTCCAGATCTTTGGGGATATTTTTTTCTATCTCTTTCATAAGCAGATTGTAGGCAAGATCATTTCTCCCCTTCCTGTAAGCAATAATGCCTTTCAAGATATTCTTTTCTGATTTTTCATTTTCTGATAAGTTTAACCCCTCTATCTTCAGAAGAACTCTTTCTGCATTATCCATGCTATTACCCTTTATAAAAAGATTGGCTGCTTCAAGAAGAAAAACAGTTTTGTTCTCGGGAGAGAGATTTGCATAGTCTATGGCAGCAAAGGCAGATTCCAGATACATCCCCTTTTCTTTACCAAATCTGTAGATAAACTCCTTTGCCTTTATTTTCAGGTCATCTTTGCCCTTAATTTTTGACATAAGAGATATTGCCTCTTCAGTTTTTCCTTCTTTTTGTAAAAGCAGCGAAAGGTTAAAAATTGCAAACTCGCTGAAACTGCTCTCAGGATCTCTTAGAATATCCCGATAGACATTTATAGCAAGCGGATAGTTCTTCTCCTCTTCAAGAAGTTTGGCATGCTTGAAAAGGGAAAAATGCTTAAGGTTAAGATATTTCTGCTCCTTAAATCTTTTGAACCCCCGATCAAATATATTTGAAAGGTAAAGCTTATCAGAAATGCTGTCAAAATTTGCTTCGCAGAAATCAAGCCCCTTAAGAAGTCCCACATCGTTATTGTTTACCAAAGCATCTATAGCAGATATTAACCTTCCTGTAAATCCTTCTTTAAGAGATATGTCAGCAAGTAGAAGCGCCACATCATTATATCGGGAAGAGTTTTTAAAGCTATTTATAAACTCATCAAGAGAGCTTATAAGCTCCTTAGAAAAGATCTCTTGATTTTTCCACATCTTGTATTCACAGAATATGGCTCGGTAAAAGCTCTCTTCGGAATTAAAGTTTAGAGCTCTTGCAAGTTTGAAAAAATTTGCGGCTTTTTTATTATTATTCTTCTGTTCGTATAACTGAGCCAGCATAAAAGCCGCCTCGCCAGATCTTTTATGATTGGGAAAATAAGCTATCAGCCTTTCATAAAGCTCAGTGGCAAGGTTAAAGCTTATGTCATCTCCTGTCCTGTCAAAACGCACATTAAAATAAAGAGCAGTAACCATTATCTCATCACCAAACTCTCGAGGAAACTCTTTAAACTTTTCAAAATATTTAGAGTTTCTGCTGTAGCTGTTTATATACTTGACCCTTTCATTATAGGCAAGCTCACTGTTCCCCATAAAATTATAGGCATCTATTACAGATAAATAGATTTCAAAGGAGTTTTTATATAGATAATATCTTTCCCAGCCTCTCTTATAGACCTCTATTGCCTTTTCATAGTTTGCCAGATAAAGATATATATCTCCGAGATATTTAAAAACTTTGTCAGGATAAGGGAACTGCCTGTTTTTATCAAGATAATCTTCCACAAGTTTAATATTATCAAGCTTATAAAAGGCTCTCGAAAGCAGCTCTATCATCTCATTGAGAAGCAGCTCCTGTCTCTGACTTTTCTCTTCAAACCTATAGTTTAAAAATATATTTATTACATTGTCATATCTTCCTGACAGGTAATAGCTCCAGCCAATTTTATAATAAGCTGCATCTCTGTAAGCTCTATTTTTTTCCGCTGCCCTTTTATAAAAGGTAATAGCCTTATCGTATTGTTTCTTATCAAACAAAAACTCTGCAATCTTCATATAAGTTCTAAAATCACCTTCAGGGTAATCCTTCAAATACATCTCCAGCACCATAAGGGCTTTATCATTATCACCGATGGACTCATAGGCATCGGCAAGAAAAAGCATCACCTCAGCCTTTCTTTCGCTAAAACTTTTAAGATAATCATCGGCAAGCACAATAGCCTCTTTTATTAAAGCAGTTCTCTCCTCGTAAGGTTTGTTTGCTGACATTAATATCAGCTCATTTAATAGGTAAATCTGATAATAGCTTAAGCTCTCCTGAAAGGAAAAGTCCTTTAAATTAATATCTTTTTTAAGATCTGACAGGGCTTTTAGCAGGTTAACAACATCTGGCTGTTCAGGATTCTGGAGATCAAAGATGGTCTTCTCGAGCTTCCTTGCATAAATCTCAACGTTTATCCTTTTTATCTCATCTTTATAGCGACTATTTATCTTCTGGTAAACATCTTTGAGCTCTTTCTTTGCTTTTTCATATTCTTCATTTATCAGAGTAAAATAGCTTTTATCTATCTCCTTAATATCTGATCTGAACCCTTTTAACTTCTGATACATTTCATTAATATTTATAACCCGAAATTTTATCTCCTTCAGCCTGTTATCGTCTCTCAGCGCATCGTAAACTATCTCATAGTTTTTATTAATCTTCTCAAGATCCTTTTCCATCTTTTTCAGTCTTTCCTGAAAAATTTTTATCTCATCTACGTAGAGATTCAGATAGTTTATATAATTTTTAATCTCCCATCTTATTCTAAATATCTCTATCTTTTCTTTCAGATCCCTGTCGGCATATTGCTCCAGCTCATTAAGATTTTTGAATATAAAAAACTCATCATCAGAAAAATTAATATTTGCCAGCTCCTCATCAAAAGTTGGAAGATTGTAATTGCCATCTCTTGTCATGGAATCTATAAGGAGAATCTTCTCCTTATAATCAAGCTTTCTGTTTAGAAGTAGTTCTGATGCCTTATTATAGTTTTTCATAAAGTATAAAGCCAATGCTTTGAAATAATAGCCATCGCCTCCAGGATAAAGCTCAGTAAAAGAGATTGCATCCAGATACCTGCCAGATTCGATAAGCAGCAGTAGATAAAATCTTGGAAAATTATTTTTGAAGGGTTCAATAGCCTTTACGGCTGACAGATAATCATTACCATCATAATAAAGTAGGGCATCTTTAAGGGCATTAAGGCTTGCCTTTTCTCCCTTAAAATCTTTTAGATTGTTTGTCCTGTAAAGATAGTAAAATCTTATCTCTTCAAAGCTCGGATTTTTAAGGTAACTGCCGAAAATTTTTGAAAAGATCTCCAGCTCTTTGTTACTGCTGATATCCTTTAATATATTAAATAATAGTTTTCTGGCTGCTGAGGGATTGGTTTCGTTGTCAATAAGCCTTTTTAGAGTCTGAAAATTCTTTTCACCAAAGGCTTTGTATAACCCAAGCGCCATCAGGCTCTCTTTTGTCAGATAGAGCCTCGAAAGCTTATCCACAAAGGCAAGATCCTGAGCAAAAAACACTGAAATATCTTTCCTCCCCGCAGATTTAACATTTATCTTTTCTATTTGCTGGGAGTATAGATTTGCTGAATTGAATAGGATTAAGAAGACTAAGATTAATCTACAAGCCATCCGTTGGTTACCACTCTTAGCCTTTCAAAACTATCGGATAGGAGAAAATCTACGGCTACTCTTCTGTATTCGGGCACATCAAGCTGAAATTTTTTGACAATCTCTTTGCTATCCTTTATAAAACGCAGGGTAACCAGATTTGCCCCGCTTTTTACAGGAAAATCGCCAATCATCTGGGTCATGAACCTATCATTTTTTATCTCAATAGTACCTGTCTTTACCAGATTGTCATTAATATAGACGCCATAAAATACGTCGGCAAGCGCCTTTCTATCAAAACTGAAGAAAACAGTAAGCTTGCTTTTGGTAAAAAAGGGGATCTCTTTTTCAAATTTGCCAATATCTCTGCCAAGATTTACAAGATCTTCCACTGGATCAGAATAAGCTGGCAAAGCCAAAAAAAGTGTCAAAAAACAAACCACTATTAATCTTTTCATTGTTTTCATTATATTAAAGGAATTATTAAATTTCAATAATTTTAAAGAAAGCTAAGCTATCTTAATTTTTTCAATTTCTGCCAGATAATAGCAGAAGTCAATAACCTTCCATTGCCTCTTTGTAAATCCTTTTAAAGTTCCCTTTATAACGGGGTGAAAAGTGAAATATGACAAGCTTCTTGGCATTGATTGTTTTTGCAATAATATTTGTCTGTTTCGCTGTCAGATGATACCTATCTTTAGCCCTGTCCTCATCCTGACTGTTAAAAAAAGCCTCACAGAAGAAAATATCAGGCTGATAGGCAAATTCTTTGATTTTTTTTAAAACAGTGTCAGAAAATCTGATATCGGTTAGATAAAACAGCTTTTCACCTTCTCTTGTAATAATTATGTCTCTGGATATCTGGTCAACTCTTAACAGTTTTTTTTCACCATTAACATTAACTGTGACAAACTCATGATGTCTGCCATTAAGATAATGATTTTTTAGCTCTGCAAGCCAGGGACCAGGCATCAGTCCAAGCCTGTTCAGAGCATCCTTGTTTACGTTTAGCCTTCTGCGCTCTTCAAAAAGATAGGCAATGACGGGTATCTTATGATTTAATATAAGCGCCTTTACAATCACTTCAGGGTCTTCATAGATAATATGATTAATGATCTCCGACTGACTTATCTTTGAAGGTTTCAGTCCATTTTCAGCCGAAAACTCACAGTTTCTCATCAACTTCTTTCTTATCTCACAGACCACAAGTCTGATGGGATATTCTTTAATCAGATTAAAGGAATAACCCCTTAGCTTGCCTTTAACATTCTCAATAATCCCCTTGGGACCATAAATATAAATAGGAGTTAGCTTGCCAAGGGAGCTTCTTAAAAGACCATCAAATCCGAAAAAATGGTCAATATGGGTATGGGTTACAAAGCATCTTGAGATGCGAAGAATTTTTTTGTTAGATAGCTTTGATATATCTCCCAGATCAGCTGCAAAGGCATCCTTTCTTCCGAAAAGATCTATGTAAAGTAGAGGATCTTCGTAAGGTTTGTTTACAAGATAGGGTTTAAAAAGAGCCTTCATACTCTGAAAAACTGAAGAGCTAAAAACTGTGAAGCCACTACCGTATCCTCAGCACTGAGATTCTTTACCACAGAAGCGTCAAACATAAATTTCATCTCCGATGGGATTTCCTCATCTCCTTCGTAATAAACAATCAATAAGGGCACATAAGGAAAGGCTAAAAATTTATACGCCACAGCCGAGGAGGTAAAATTGTATTCAACCCCGCCTAAAAGCTCACATTTTTTTTTCCAGATTTCAAAACTTTTTGCAGCCTTATTTATAATGCCGATAGTCCTTTTGTTAAATACAGGTAGATAAAGAGTGGCATCCTTTATCTGATAGAAATTAATCCATTCGCCTCTCGGAGGCTCACCATTAGAATAGGCAATGTAATGAAGTATGAGATTCTCTGTAGAGGGGCTTTTTAAATTATCAGGGAGCAGAAGGTTTTTTTGCTCAATATTATATGATACGTTCCAGCGATAAAAGTTAAAACTAAGATTATTACCCTCAATTATGCCGCCAGTCTTTCGAGCCAGCTCGAGGGATGAAAAAGAAGAAAGGGCATTTAAAGCCCTTTCTCTGCTTATCTCATAATTTTTCTGTTTAGGGATATCTTTTATGTTCATTTTGACTGGGGTTGACTGCCCTGCTGAGGTGTAGCAGGCTGGGGAAGTGATGGGGCGTTTGCTGGAACCTGCGGAGCTGTTTTGGTGCTCGGAACTATGGTTTTTACAGATCTCTGGGAGAAACTATAGGTAAGATACATGGAGGTAATCATAAAAACCACAGCAGCTACTACGGTAATTTTGGTAAGTATTGATGCAGGTCCGGTGGGTCCAAAAACGGAAGACGAGGCTGAACCAAACACAGCGCCCATCTCAGAACCTTTGCCAGTCTGAAGAAGCACAATCATAACAATGGTAATACAGGCTATCACATGAAGAAAAATTACAAAACCTAACATTTAACTGCTCCTTAAAAGTTAATTATCCTGATAAAGCTGTCTGCCTTGAGTGATGCGCCACCCACCAGCAGACCATCAATATGTTCCTTTGACATTAACAGGCTGGCGTTTTCAGGAGTAACGCTTCCACCGTAAAGTATTTTAACATTTTTAGCATCTGACTTTAAATAGTTTTTTTCCAGAAGGTTTCTGATATAACAGTGTACTTCCTCTGCCTGTTCCGGAGTAGCATTTACCCCTGTACCTATCGCCCAGACAGGTTCGTAGGCAAAAATAACATTTCTAATATCTTCCTCGTTTAGCAAAGACAGCCCTTCTCTCATCTGCCTTTCAATTACATTAAAGGTGTTTCCTTCTTCACGATCCTTAAGCTTTTCACCTATGCAGAATATGGGGATAAGTTTATGGTTTACGGCTGATTTTAGCTTTTTTGAAATAAGCTCATCGGACTCACTAAATATATGCCTTCTCTCTGAATGACCGATGATAACATACTGAGCTCCTGCATCAAGAATCTGAATTGGTGAGATCTCTCCGGTAAAGGCACCTTTATCTTCATAATACATGTTTTGGGCAGATAGAAATATTTCTGTATCCTTAAGCTCCTCTCTGACTGTATAAAGCAGTGTAAAGGGGGCAGCTATTATTACCTTCCTTTTATCCTTTAACTGCGCATTTTTAATATCTCTAACAAAAGAGACAGCCTCGTCTCTTGTTTTATTCATCTTCCAGTTAGCAACTACAACTTCCATTACTAATACCTGTCAAGGGCTTTAACGCCTGGCAGTATAATTCCTTCAATAAATTCAAGAGTTGCACCACCGCCAGTTGATATATGAGTAAAACCATCGGCATAGCCGCTTTTTCTTACTGCAGCAGCTGAGTCCCCTCCGCCCACAACCGAGATAAGGTTTTTCTGGTTTGATATACATTTTGCCAGCGCAAATGTGCCCTCCTGAAAGATAGGATTTTCAAATGCTCCGAGTGGTCCATTCCAGAAAAGGGTTTTGCCGTTTATAATCTCGTAACAGAATATCTTCTTGGTTTCATTACCAATATCAACCACCATCATATCATCCGGAATCTCGTTCACATGTACGCAACGAAACTCTGAGGACTTTATATCCTTTGTGACAATAACATCTGTGGGCAGAACAAAGGGCTTATTTTTCTGTTTCGCAAGCTCCATTATTTCTCTGGCTAAATCAAGCTTGTCCTCCTCATATTTTGATATACCCACTTTATGCCCGAGAGCCTTTAGAAAGGTAGTAGCCATAGCCCCGCCTATAAGAAATATATCACCTATCTCAAGAAGCTGTTTGATGGGACCTATCTTGTCCGAAACCTTTACACCACCTAACAGAACTATAAAAGGTCTTTCAGGATTTGACATCAGCTTGGAGAGGTACTTGGTCTCATTTGCCATCAAAAAACCAGCTCCAACCTCTTTTACATATTCAGTAATCCCCACAATGGAGGCATGGGCTCTATGAGCCGCTCCAAAGGCATCATTAATATAGATATCACAAAAGCTGGCAAGCTCCTTTGCAAACTCAGGATGATTCTTCTCTTCCCCTATGTGAAATCTCAGATTTTCTAATACAATAAGCTCGCCTGCTTTGAGATTGTCTACCATCTTCTTTACATCCTCACCTATACAGTCCGGTGCAAGAGCCACCTCTTCGCCGATCAAAGCTGACAGCTCCTTAACCACAGGCTTTAAAGACAGTTCAGGTTTAACCTGCCCTTTCGGTTTTCCCAGATGGGAGGCGATAATAACTTTACCCCCGTGAGACATAATATGTTTTATAGTTGGCAAAGCAGCACGTACTCTTGTATCATCAGTAATATTTCTATTTTCATCGAGCGGCACATTAAAATCTACTCTGACAAAAACTCTTTTATCTTCAAAATTAAATTCATCTACTCTCTTAATAGCCACTTTCTACCTCCCTGATAAGGCAAAATAGGTGTTAAGCCCGCTATTTATTGGCAATGTATATGGACAGGTCTCTCATTCTGCAGGAGTATCCCCATTCGTTATCATACCATGCCAGCACTTTTACCAGATTGCCTTTAACATAAGTTGAATCGGCATCAAAGATAGCCGAGTGAGAATCACCATTAAAATCACAGGAGACAAGCGGTTCATCGCAGTATCTGATAAGCCCTTTAAACTCGCCTTCTGCCGCTTCTTTCATAATGCTATTAATCTCTTCCTTTGTAGTTTCCTTATTAATGTTCACAGTCAGATCAACCACCGATACATTTGCAGTAGGCACTCTTAAAGCTATACCATCCAGCTTACCTTTAAGCTCTGGTAGCACCTCACCAACAGCCGTGGCGGCTCCAGTGGTAGTGGGAATTATTGATAAAGCAGCTGCCCTTGCCCTTCTTAGATCTTTGTGAGATCCGTCAAGTATCTTCTGATCGTTTGTATAGGCATGAACGGTTGTCATAATTCCCTTTTCTATGCTCACCTTTTTTATAAGAGCCTTGCAGATGGTGGCAAGACAGGTGGTTGTGCAGGATGCGGCAGAAACTATATGATGTTTTGTCGGATCGTAATTCTCATGATTTACCCCATAAAGAAATGTCCCATCCACCTTCTTTGCAGGTGCAGAGATAACTATCTTTTTTGCGCCAGCATCTATATGTTTTCTTGCCTCATCGGCATCCCTGTATTTTCCTGAGCACTCAAGAAGAATATCTATCTCCAGATCTTTCCATGGAAGTTTTGATACATCTGCAGCAGGGAATACAGGAATCTTTTTACCATTAATCACAATAGCATCAGAGGTTGCCGATATTTCTCCCTTAAAAGTGCCATGAATTGAATCATATTTTAAAAGATGAGCCAGTATTTTAGGATCTGCGGTTCTGTTGGAGATGGCTACAATTTCAAGTCCTTCCTTCTCAAGAAAGGTTCTTAAAAGAATTCTTCCAATTCTGCCAAAGCCATTTATTGCCGCTTTTTTCATACTATCCCCCTTGTGATAATTTTTTAATATTTTGTTAATAAAATATATCCTATGAAAATATCTCTGTCAAATGAAAATAAGAGACAGTGCAATTAAGCTTTTTGAAAAAATGCTATTTTAAGTCCTTCATTAAAACGGGCTGATGGAAGAAAAAAACTATTGACTGTATTAACACCATATTATTGCATTACTATCTCCTTTAGATTTGCGAAATTTGCAAAAAAGACATATAGTAATTATATTATTAGTTACTGGAGGAGTTTATGGGAAAACTTACTCATCTGGATGATAAAGGTAAAGCAAAAATGATAGATGTATCTGGCAAAAAGATAACCCATCGGGAGGCTGTGGCTAAAGGGATTGTAAAAATGAAGAAGGAAACATTAAAAATCCTTCTAACCGAAGGGGTTAAAAAGGGAGATGCGCTTGCTGTTGCAAGAATTGCAGGTATTATGGCTGCCAAAAAAACACCTGATTTAATTCCGCTCTGTCACCCCATCTTTATAAACTCCATTAATATAGATTTTAAAATTGATGAAGAAAAGTCTTTAATTGAGGTCTATTCCAGTGTTTCCTGCGATGAGAAAACCGGGGTGGAGATGGAGGCTATGGTTTCCGTATCGGTTGCCTGTCTGACCATCTATGATATGTGTAAAGGTATTGATAAAAGTATAGAGATAGGCGAGATAAAGCTCCTTAAAAAAACGGGCGGTAAAAGTGGCAATTTTGTCAGGGAGGAGAGTCAATGAATTTAAGTAAGATTCAGGAGACCATTGATAAGCTAACAGCAGATCTTAGATCAGAACTTGGAGAGAATATCCTGTCATTTCATATCTTTGGCAGTGTTATGGTAGACAGAGACTTTCATCCGGGTGTTTCGGACATAAACACTTTTCTGATTATAAGCGATACAGCAAAGCCCGATCTGATTGTCAAAATCAGCCAGATATACAGCCGATATAAAAAACTACCCTTCGCAATCCCTCTTATATTTAAAAAGAGTGAGCTTCAGTCTGCCCTTGATGTTTTCCCTGTAGAGTTTATTGAAATGCGTGACAGAAACAGGATTATTTTCGGAGAAGATCTGCTTAAAGATATTGAGATTTCAAAGGAAAACTTAAGAAGGCAGTGTGAGATGGAGATCAGGGCAAAGGTTTTAGGATTAAGAAAAATGCTATTTGCCGAAAAGGAGATTTTGAAACATCAGGACTATCTTTTTAAGTCTCTCACCTCAACTATTGTTCTTTTAAAGCAGATCTTTAGAATAAAGGATTTATCTATTCCTGAGACAAGAGATGAGATTATTGACGGTCTGGAAAATATATACAGCAGAAGCTTTGGCGGGATTAAAAATCTTTACACCATGCGGGCTAAAACAGAAAAGATTACAAAAAACATTATTGAAAAACTCATGGAGGATTATATTGAAAATCTTGAATTTTTTATAAAGGAGTTTGATGAGATTAGCTAAACTTTTAATTTTTTTCTTAATATTCGCCGCCTTTACCATTCCTGAGCCTAAAGGCTATGTTAGCGATTATGCAGATATAATTGATTCAGCAAAAGAAAGAGAGATTGGTCTTTTAGCCCAGAAGCTTAAAGAAGATGGCATAGCTGAAATAGCTGTGTTAACTGTAAAAAATACAGAAGGGGCTGATATCTTCAATTATTCACAGGCTGTTTTTGATAGCTGGAAGCCGGGAGAGAAGGGTAAAGACAACGGTATCCTTTTCATAGTCTCTCTGGAGGACAGAAAGGTAAGAATTCATACTGGCTATGGCATAGAAGGAGTGTTACCTGATGGGCTTGTGGGAGAACTGCTGGATAACTATGCGATCCCCTATTTTAGAAAAAATGATTATGGAACAGGTATCTATGAGACTTTGAAAGCCATTTCAAAAGTGCTAAAAGGCGAAAAGGTTGAAAGAAAAAAAAAGCGGAAAGATGCTGCGGGATTTCCAATCATTGCTCTTATTATTTTGTTAATAATTATTAGAATTATAGCAGGACGCAGAAGAGGTTACCTCTACATTGGGGGAGGTGGGGGGTTTGGAGGGTTCGGAGGCGGTGGGTTTGGAGGGTTCGGAGGTGGCTCCAGTGGAGGTGGAGGAGCCAGTAGAAGCTGGTAAATAAAAAAACAGGAGGTGCTATGAGAGTTTTTGTGATAATTGTGGGAATAATATTAATGATAGCCCTTGTTTCAGGGGCATACCTAATCTCAGCCCGTAACAGTTTTGTTAAACTTAACGAGGAGATCGATGCAAGATATGCACAGGTGGAGAATCAGCTAAAAAGAAGGGCAGATCTGATACCAAATCTTGTAAACACTGTAAAGGGCTATGCCAGGCACGAACGGGAGATATTTGAGAAGCTTTTTGAAGCACGGGCAAGAATGATGGGTGCAAGAACCCCGTCAGAGCTTTTCAGCGCTTCAAACGACATCTCTCAGGCATTATCAAGGCTTATGGTGGTAGTAGAAAACTATCCAAATCTTAAAGCTGATGTCACATTTACAAGGCTTATGGATGAGCTTGCTGGGACAGAAAATAGAATATCGGTGGAAAGGATGAGATATAACGAAGCAGTAAAAAGTTACAATGTGAAGATAAAAATGTTCCCATCAAACATGGTGGCTTCATTTTTTGGTTTTCAGCCCAGACCTTATTTTGAGGTAAGTGCTGCAGACAGACAGACTCCTCAGGTTGAGTTTAAATAATGTACATAATAGTTGACGGCTATAATCTTTTAAAAACCTATTATCATTCAGCCCTTGAAGAAGATAGAGATGAGCTTGTTAAAACTCTGGAAGGTTACAGAAAATCCAAATTCTGCAAACTTACTGTAGTTTTTGACGGATACAATAACAGATCTGGAAGTAATAACCGTGAACAGAAGGCAGGAGGAACAAAAATTATCTATTCTCCATCCGGTATCTCTGCGGATAGAAAAATAGTTGATCTGGTAAGACATCTGGGTAGAGGAGTTATTGTAGTGAGCTCTGACAGAGAGCTAAGGAAGGCTGTTGAAAGGCTTGGATCCTTCACCATAACTTCTGAAGATTTTATACAAAGGCTTATGGGATCTGAAAAGGATTGTTATGATTTTGAAGAATTTCCAGAAAAGAATGTCAAAAAAATAAAAAAGGGAGTAGGACTTAAAGAAAGAGTACTGAAAAAGCTTTAAAGTTTTAGCTTATTTTCATTGCCTTCCATCAATCTTGATATGTTGTCTTTATGTTTGTAAATAATAAGGGCACTCATAATAATGGTAAGTGTTATCTGATAGGCTGCTTTAGCCGAAAAGGATACAAAAACAGGCATAGAAAGAGCCGCCAGTATGGATCCAAGAGATACATATCTTGTTTTTAAAACAACAAGAAAAAAAATAATAGCAGCATAAAGGGTTTGAAGAGGAAACAGCACTAAAAATATCCCAAGGGCAGTAGCCACACCCTTCCCACCTTTAAATTTTAGATAAAAGGGAAAAATATGACCAAGGAAAGCCAGCAGAGCTGAGAAAAATACCAGATTCTGGTTTAGCGGATAGGGTTTGTAAATAAGCGCAAAGGTAACAGGTATAACTCCCTTTAAGGCATCGCCAATAAGCGTAAGAATCCCCATCTTTTTACCTAAGGTTCTCAGCACATTGGTTGCCCCAATATTTCCGCTCCCTACCGTTTTAATATCAATATTGTAAAAATATTTAGCTATCAGGTAGCCAGTGGGTATTGAACCTATAAGGTAGGATGCTGCAATTATAACAATATCTATAATCAGGTCCATATCTGTTTTTAAAAATCGGGACGACTGGATTTGAACCAGCGACACCTTGCTCCCGAAGCAAGTGCGCTACCAGGCTGCGCTACGTCCCGAATAATAAAAGATTAAAACAGATAATCAATAAAATCAACAAAAACTTGTGGTATGGTTACTATATCGAAATGTCAGATATGAAAATCTCACTCTTTAAGATTATATTTAACCAGGAAGGCTCTCTAAAAATGTAATAGATTTTTGGATGTAATTGTAAATTTAAACAGAAAAAAAGGGCTCTCTACCGTTTTCCTTTAAGGCTTCCGAAGAAGATGAGAGCCCTTCTCATTAAACACTAAGCTAACTGTCAATATTAAAAATCCCCCTCTTTAGCATATGGGTAGCTCCACAACGCCACTTGCATCGTAACAGACTTAAACCATGCCTGGTACATTTTATCAACTTCCTCAGGGCTGTGACCTTTTTTAGCCAGGAAGGGTTTTATAGTAGCTGTGATAGGATAGATAAATGCTATCATATAGCGTAATGGAACGTTAGGCACCGATTGCACATTATCAGTCTTGTTCTTCTTTGTTCGATGATGTCTAAGTCCTATCTCGAACTGGTAATTTAACCAGTCCTGGTCATAGGGGCGATTACAGGTATCCAAGATCCATTGACCAAAACGTTTACGAACAGCAGCTAAATAGCTGGCATCAGGTTTTCCATCCTGACCAGAGAAATAATAAACCAGATGGGGATGTGAGCCCACAAAGCCATACCATAGATCCAGAATATCCTCTATCTGATCCTTCAGCACTTCGCCAGCAAGTTTGAGGTACTTTTCGTCTTCTTCGCTAAAAAGCACAGACTTTTTCAGGTCGTCAAGCTCTTTAAGTGTAAATGGCGCAGGAGCAGCGCTCCCATAGGTATAACCTGGTATAATGTGCTCTGCCATAGTCAACCTCCTTTTGTTAATGATATTAAAATTATATCGGCAGTTGAACATAAAATCAAGAAAGCCACCAAATTTCATAGGGAGGTTTAGAAGCATTTTTTGCTTTACATTTTTCGTAAAAACTCATTTCAGTCAGTCCTTTAAAAATGCCTAAAGTTATGATATTTTTTTATTATGAGATACTTAGATGGACATCTTGGTCTGTATACCGATTTATATGAGCTTACCATGGCTCAGGCTTATTTTTTAACAGGAAGAGCCCGAGAAACTGCAAGTTTTGACTATTTTTTTAGAAAATCTCCCTTTAACGGTGGATATGTATTATTTGCCGGGCTTGAAACCCTTTTATCGGCTCTTGAGGAGCTTAAATTTGATAACCAGGATGTTGAATATTTAAGATCTCTGGGTTTTAAGGAGGATTTTTTAGATTATCTAAGAGGCTTTAGATTTGAAGGAGATATCTTCTCTGTCAGGGAAGGTGAGGTAGTATTTCCCAATGAGCCAGTAATAAGGGTTTCAGGAAATATTCTTGAAACCCAGCTTATTGAAACCTTACTGCTTAATATAATAAACTTCCAGTCCCTTATAGCCACAAAAGCATCAAGAATAAAAATGGCTGCAGGAGAGAGACTGATAATTGATTTTGGTTTAAGAAGAGCTCAATCTCTTGCTGGCATATATGCCACAAGAGCTGCCTTTATAGGCGGTGTATACCAGACCTCAAATGTTTATTCGGCAAGAATGTTTAATATAAAGCCAGCGGGGACTATGGCTCACTCCTTTGTTCAGTCCTTTGAAACGGAGCTTGAAGCCTTTGAAAAGTTCTCCCTTATATATCCCGATAGATGCATTCTTCTGGTTGATACCTATAATACATTAAAAAGTGGCATACCTAATGCCATAAAAGTTGCAAAAAAACTGGAATCACAAGGTACCAGACTTATTGCCGTTAGACTTGATAGCGGAGATATGGCCTATCTTAGCAAAAAAGTTAGAAAAATGCTTGATGAAGCAGGTCTTAAATATGTAAAAATAGTTGCATCTAACAAGCTTGATGAGTATGTGATTTCAGAGCTAAACAGAAAAAAAGCCCCCATAGATATCTTTGGGGTAGGCACAAATCTGGTAATAGGTCATAGCGATGGCGCCCTTGATGGCGTTTATAAGCTTGTGTCCTGCGGTGGGAAACCAAAGCTAAAAATCTCTGAAGAGAAGGAAAAGATACTTCTTCCTGGAGATAAAAATATTAAACGTTTTTTTAGAAATGGCGAGTTTCTATATGATCTCATCCATCTTGAAAAAGAGGAAAAGTGCACAACGGTATTTTCTCTCGTCCATGACAGAAAGCAAAGATTATCCTTATCATATGAGAGCGAACAGCTTTTAAAAAAGGTAATGGAAAAAGGCAGAAAAATATATGAAGATCCAGATCTGAACGAGATTGCAAGCTATGCCCGGTCAAGGCTTAAAAGGCTACCGAAAGATATGAAAAAATTAACTGTCTCAAAAAAGTTTAAGGTTTATATAAGCAAAGGACTTTATGAGCTTCGCAAAGATATAATTAAAAATATTTCCAAAGACTGGCAGAAGGAGGGCTTATGAAGGCGCTACTTATAGTAGATGTGCAAAGAGACTTCTGTCCTCAGGGCGCATTAGCCGTTCCAGATGGTGATAAAATTGTGCCTGTTATAAATAATCTTATGGATAATTTTGATCTTGTTATCGCCTCTAAGGACTGGCATAAGGAAGGAACTAAACATTTTGAAAGATGGCAGAAACATTGCATTGAAAATACTCCTGGCGCAGAATTTCATCCTGATTTAAGAACCGATAAAATCAATATAATATTATATAAAGGTACTGGACTGGAAGATGCGGGTTACTCTGCTTTTGAGGCAACAAATATTGATCTGGAAGACTTTTTGAGAAAGCAAAATGTGGACGAGCTACATATTACAGGGCTTGCGCTGGATTTTTGCGTAAAAGCAACCGCACTTGATGCCATAAAAAGAGGTTTTAAGACTTATATAATCCTAAAGGCTACCAGAGGTCTATCTCCCGAATCAGAAGAAGAGGCAATTTATGAGCTAAAAAAGGCAGGAGTAATTTTTATATAAATTTTACAATAACTTACTTACTAACATCATTAATCAAGTATTTTTTTAGCAAAATTATCTAAAGTTTCATCTAAATCATCCGATAATATGGGTATATAAAATTCTTAAAAAAGGGGGATATTCACGTGAACAAGTTTAGAGACCTAAGCATTAGAACAAAGCTTATTATAGCCTTTGCTATTGTTCTTCTTACTATCGTCATAAATTCTATCTTAGGGGTTCAAAGTTTAAAAAATATCCAGAATCAGACCGATTTTATAGTAAATGATAGAGTTGTAAAAGTAAATAAATTGCATGAGTGGAAAGAATATGTTCTTAACATCAGTGAGTTGCTAAGAAACATTCTTGTTGTTGACGATCAGAAGCTGATAGAAAACTATATTTCTCATATAAAGAAACTAACCGCTGAAGTAGATGAAATAAACAATTTTATGGAAACTGCTATAAAACGAGAAGAAGGTAAAAAAATCCTATCTGAAATAATGACCTATCGTAAGTCCTATGTGTCAGCAAGAGAAAATCAGTTTAAACTGCTTTTAGATGGCAGAAAAAAAGAGGCAAGAGATCTACTTCTTGGAGGTGTTAAAGAAGCTGAAATAAAATATCTTGAATCACTTGACAAGCTGATCAAATATCAGCAAAAACAGATGGAGGCAGCGGTTGAAGATGGGAAAAAACTATATCAAAGGTCATTGGTTATTGTTTTTGCTTCTCTCGTTTTTGCCATACTTTTTGTAATTTTCTTTGTAATAATTCTCAGTAAAAACATATCTACACCAATAAGCAAATGCCTATCAATTAATGAAAAGCTTGCAGACGGAGATTTTACAATCGATAGAGATTTAGAGAATGCAATGTTTTCACAGGATGAGGCAGGAAGACTTCTAAAATCTATAAGAGACATGAAAGGCAATTTGCGAAATCTTGTTATGGATCTTAAATCTGCTTCAGAGACTCTGGCGTCGGCCAGTCAACAGTTAAGTGTGTCATCGGAGCAGATGTCGAGAGGTATTTTTGAACAATCCAACAGGGCTTCCCAGATTGCCACTTCAGCTACAGAGATGTCTCAGACAGTAATAGACATAGCCAAAAATGCTTCCCAGATTGCTCATACAGCAGGTGAAACAACCAAGACCGCAAAAAATGGTCAGGATATTGTTATAAAATCAGTGGAAGAAGTAAAAGCCATTGAAAAAACTGTAAACGAATCCACAGAGCTTATTAGATCTCTCGGAGAAAGATCTACCCATATAGGTGAAATTGTAGGAGTCATAAAGGATATTGCAGATCAGACTAATCTTCTGGCTCTAAACGCAGCAATAGAAGCAGCAAGAGCAGGGGATCATGGACGCGGTTTTGCTGTGGTAGCTGATGAGGTTCGAAAATTAGCGGAACAATCGGCTCAATCCGCCAATCAAATCTCACAATTAATCTCTTTAATCCAGAATGAAACGAACCAGGCGGTGATC
>JBEQAF010000033.1:0-21141 GCA_041640455.1 bacterium | reverse complement strand
CCAAACCACAAAGAAGTAAATATGATAATCAATGTGGCTATTAAAAGCATTACAAAAAGTATAGATTTTAGAGGTTTTTTAAAAATAAGAAGTTTTGAGTATTTCTCATAGGTTTCGGTGATAATCTCCATCTTGTTAACCATACTATGGGGGATATGATAGCTGACAACCACGCACGCAACCGGCTCATCCTCCTTAAATGTGGAATATATGGGAACTGCTGCTCTGACAATATCGCCTTTCGGAGAGTCATCTATAATTATCACCTCTTTGCCGTTTAAGGCGTCTTCAAGTATGTGAGACTTTAAATCCAGAGGCTTAGACCCTTCGGGTATTTCTGAAAAAAGCCGTTCCTTAATGAAGGAAAATACCTCAAGGGATTCCAGATTATATTCCTTTTTCTTCTCATGCAGAAAGGCTGAGAGATTTTTCAGCCGATCATGATCTAAAAGCTTTTCCTTCCTGATAATGTTGCTTATCCGCCTTGAATGGAAAAGTGCATTGTCAGAGGTATTTTTATAAAAGGTTTGAGCCACCTTAAGTGCTTCATTAAGAGATTTTTCTATCTGAACATTAAACCATCTCTCCAGACTTGCCGATATAAATGTGGAAGACAAAAAGAAAAGCAGAAAGGAAGGAACCGTTGAAAAGACAAGAAAAAAAAGTATTAGCTTATATTTTATCCGGGAGCCTAAACCGCTTTTATAGTCAATAACAATTTTGGAAAAATTTCTAATGACCAGATATAGTAAAAAAAGCAGAATAGCAACATTAATATTGATAAGAACAAAGAAGAGAATCTCAGATATAAGAGGCTTTTCCGCAGAGCCTTTTATTATATAAAGCTGTGTAGAGCCAAAAACAAAGAGAATGCAGAATAAGATAACTATGATTAGTTTTTCTTTTTTTCTTTTTTTAATCTCTTGAGTTTTTTTGCTTTCAGGCATATCATTTTATAATACATTTTTTTAGCAATACTAACAATTACAAAACAATGAAGATTACACCACTTGGCGCAGCTGAAAATGTGACAGGCTCCTGTTTCCTGATCGAAACAGAAAAAAACCGTTTTATCATAGATTGTGGGCTCTTTCAGGGTGAAGATTTAAATAAAAACTTTAACCAATTCTCTTTTGACCCGAGAAATATTGATTTTCTAATTCTTACCCATGCCCATCTTGATCATGCAGGGAAAATACCATATCTGATTAAAAAGGGGTTTAGAGGTAAAATATACTGCACCAAGGCAACCTTCGAGCTCACAAGAATAATGCTACTTGATGCGGCAAAGGTAATGTTTGAAGACTTTATCTCGAGCAGGAAAAAGGCATTGAGACGTGGAGAAGATGTTAAAGAACCGCTCTATTATGAAGAAGATGTGATAAACACCTTCGACTATTTTCAACCAATTGAATACGAAGAAAAGATTAATATTTCAGACCAGATAAGCTTTGTTTTAAAAGATGCGGGACATATTATCGGTTCGTCCTTTGCTGAACTGACGATAAAGGATCCGGTACAGAAAAAAATAATTTTTTCAGGAGATCTTGGCAATAGAAACAAACCCATAGTAAGGGATCCAGAATGCCCTTCTTCTGACATTGACTATCTTTTTATTGAATCCACCTATGGCGACAGACAGCATAAAGATTTCAAATCATCCTATGAGGAGTTTAAAGAGGCAATCCATTCTACCTTTGCAAAAGGCGGAAATGTAATCATCCCTTCCTTTGCGCTGGAACGCACACAGGAACTGCTTTATGTATTAAGAGAAATGTATGAGAAAAAAGAGCTACCACCATGCAGGGTATTTCTTGACTCCCCACTGGCTATAAAGGCGACCAATCTTTTTGTAGAGTACTACGATTATTTTGATGATGAAGCCAGAAGGATTTACGAATCTGGAAAGAATCCATTCTATTTCCCTTACCTTATATTTACAAAAACCATTGAAGATTCAAAGAGTATTAATAATATAAAAGAAAAGGCGATTATAATAGCAGGTTCGGGCATGTGTAACGGCGGCAGGATTATGCACCATCTGAAGCATAACCTTTGGGATGAAAAAAACAGTATTGTATTTACGGGATTTCAGGCAGAAGGTACCCTCGGAAGAAAGATTGTTGACGGCGAAAAGTATGTGTACATTTACGGTGAAAAGGTAAGTCTTAAGGCAAAAGTATATACGATTAATGGATTCTCCTCCCATGCGGACAGGAAGATACTTCTCAATTTTATTAAACATATAGACAGTTTGAAAAAGATTTTTTTAATTCATGGCGAAAAAGAGGTGTTAAAAAAATTAAAGGATTATCTAAGCCCTTTAGTAAACTCAGAGATAATAATACCTGTGAGAGGTGAATCTCTGGCATTATGAGCGAGCTAAATTTTATAATATTAAACAAGCTGGGCGTTCTTGTTTTTATACTGATCTTCTTTATCGTTATATTTTCTCTCAATAAATCAGGAAAAAAAGTTCCTATAAAAGGGGTCACAAAGACCATAAATCTGTCACTGTTTGGTATAACTCTTCTTTTATTTGCCTATGAGCTTAAGGATGTCCCCATATATGGCAAGACCGCACATCTTATCCAGAACCTTATAACACTTATATGTGTGGCAAGCCTCGTTAAATACATAATAGTTGAGCTTTTTTTAAATATAAAATGGAAAGGAGATGCCCCAAATTTTTTAAAAGACATATATACCTTAATAATATATCTCCTATTTGCTATCATATCTCTCCGTCTGGTTTTCAATATTGAGCTTTCCTCTGTAATAACCACATCAGCAGTTTTAACAGCCGCAATAGCATTTGCAATGCAGAGTACCCTTGCCAATGTGGTCTCTGGATTCTCAATTCAGATTGATAAAAATCTTAAAAAAGGGAAATGGATTTATGTAAAGGATAAGGACATTTATGGTGAAATTGTAAATGTGGGGTTTAGATATCTGACTCTAAAAACCCTTGAGAATACTCTTTTTATAGTACCTAACAATCAGATACTCCAAAGCCCCATAAATATTTATTCGGTTGAAAAGGACAATGGGAATTTCGCACTTTATGCCACCATTGGCTTAAGATATGAGCTTGCTCCTGACAAAGCAAAGAACATTATAAAAAATGTTCTTGAAAACAACAGGAGTATTCTTAAAAAGCCTGAACCTAAAATATATTTAAACCGATATGCCGATAGTTCAATAGAGTATCGCATAAAATTCTACATTAATGATTTTAGGTATAAAGATCAGATACTTGACTCCATTTATAGCAATATCTGGTATGCAGTTATCAGAGAAGGTTATGATTTTCCCTATCCCCACAGAGAGCTTATTAGAAAAACCCTATCAATTCATAAAACATCCTATGAGCTAATCCGTTCCTATATTGAAAAGTGCTATATTTTTCAGTTTCTTAAGGAACAAGATCTTGAGTATATTATAAAGCATCTGAAAGAAAAAACTTATGGTAGCGGAGAGACGATAGTAAAAAAAGGTGATTTTGGAGATTCTCTTTTTATCATAGGAGAAGGATTACTTGATGTATATATAGATGATGAGAGGGTAGGGGAGCTTAAAAAAGGCGATTTTTTTGGTGAGCATTCACTTCTTACTGGTGAAAAGCGATCGGCAACGGTAATTGCAAGAACAGAAAGTCTTCTTTTTGAGATTACAAAGGAAATTTTTTCAAATATTATATTAAATACCCCAGAGCTGGTTGAAAAGCTATCAAAGATAATGGATCAGAGAGAGGAAGAGAATTTAGCCTTCCTTACAGAAAAGGAGAAAAAAGATAAAATTGTTACGGAAAAAACAAGACTATCTTATAGATTCAAGAGATTTTTTGGATTAGTAAATGATTAAAAGAAGACCCACAAAAATGATATTTGTTGGATCAGTAGCAGTTGGAGGAGATGCCCCCCTATCTATTCAGTCTATGACCAATACCTTTACTAAAGATGTAAAAGCAACGGTCAGTCAGATAAAAAAGCTTGAGAGGTTTGGCTGTGAAATTATAAGAGTGGCAGTACCTGATAGGGAATCAGCTCTTGCTCTGGGAGAGATCGTTAAAAAAATTCAGATACCCTTAATTGCAGACATTCACTTTGATTATCTATTAGCTATCGAGTCTATTAAAAGAGGCGCCAAATGTGTCCGCATCAACCCCGGAAATATTAAAAACAAGAACAAATTAACTGAAATTATAAATATATCAAGAGATTATAACACATCAATTAGAATTGGTGTTAATTCTGGTTCATTAGATTATAAAATTAGAGAAAAATTTAAAAATAATATCCATGAAGGGCTCGTTTTTAGCGCCATAGAGTATATTAAATTTTTTGAAGATAAGGGCTTTTTTAACATAAAGGTATCACTAAAATCCACTGATATTATTACCACCGTCAGAGCATACGAGATGTTTTCTGAAAAGAGTGATTATCCGCTTCATATTGGAATTACTGAGGCGGGCACTGAGTTTTCAGGCACAATCAGATCATCTATCGGTATAGGCTATTTATTATTAAAGGGGATAGGAGATACATTGAGGGTATCTCTGACTGCCAGCCCCGAGAAGGAGATTCTGGTAGCAAAGGAGATTCTTAACTCCTTGAAAATCAGAGAGTTAGGTCCCACATTAATATCCTGTCCAACCTGCGCCAGAAGAGAGATAGATGTTATAGGTATAGCAAAAAAAATTGAAAAGGAATTAAAATACATAAAAACCTCCTTAAAGATTGCGGTTATGGGCTGTGAGGTTAACGGTCCTGGTGAGGCAAGAGATGCTGATATTGGAATAGCTGGAAGTATTAGTGGAGGTGTTATCTTTATAGAGGGTAAGGTTGTTAAGCGGATTACCGATATGGAAAAACTACTAAAGGAGTTTATAAAAGAGATTCATCATCTGGATAAAAAAAGAGCTGGAGGGAAAAAATGAGATTTACCGAGTATTTCTTGCCCACACTTAAAGAAGACCCATCAGACGCCGAAGTAATCAGTCACAAACTGATGATCAGAGCTGGTATGATCAGAAAGCTAACAAGCGGTATTTACACCTATCTGCCATATGGCTTAAAGGCTATAAGAAAGGTTGAAAACATTATCAGAGAAGAGATGAATAGAGCAGGGGCTATTGAGATTCTTATGCCCTCTGTACAGCCCAGAGAGCTCTGGGAGGAGAGTGGCAGATGGAGTTTCTATGGAAAGGAGCTTTTACGATTTAAGGATAGGTTAGGAAGAGATTACTGTTATGGTCCCACTCACGAAGAGGTTGTGACCGATATAGTAAGAAATCATATTAAATCATACAGGGAACTACCATTAAATCTTTACCAGATACAGACTAAATTTAGAGATGAGATAAGACCAAGATTTGGAGTCATGAGATCCAGGGAATTTATAATGAAAGATGGCTACAGCTTTGATGTAGATGAAAGGTCTGCAGAAAAAAGCTATATGAAAATGTATGATGCCTATTGCAGAATCTTTGAAAGATGCGGACTTGATTTCAGAGCTGTTGAGGCTGATACGGGTACCATAGGCGGCAATTTCTCCCATGAATTTATGGTTATGGCAGATACGGGCGAGGATACAATACTGCTCTGTAACCGATGCAATTATGCAGCTAACAGGGAAAAGGCTCAGGTTGGAGAAAAGATTAATCTTAAAAACAGAACAGACGAGGAGCTCAAAAATCTCGAAAAAGTTTATACACCCGATAAGAAAAGTATTGATGAAGTTAGTAGTTTTTTAGGTCTACCTCCTGAAAAAACTGCTAAAACGTTGATATACATGATAGATTCAGTGTTTTATATGGTTCTTGTCAGAGGCGATAGAGAAGGTAATGAGATTAAGGTAAAAAATGCTGTGGGAGGCAATGAAATAAGACCCGCCACTGAAGATGAGATTGAAAATGTACTTAATCTTCCAGTTGGTTTTATGGGTCCCTATGGAGTTAAAAATATTAATGTAATAGCTGATATATCACTAAAGGGACTGAAAAATTTTGTTACTGGTGCAAATCAAAGGGACTACCATCTGATAAATGCAAACTTTGACAGAGACTTTAAGGTTAATTTATTTGCCGACGTCTCCGATGCCAAAGATGGAGATCCCTGTCCAAGATGTGAAGAGGGCGAATTATATTCAAAAAAAGGGATAGAAGTGGGGCATATTTTTAAACTTGGCACTAAATACAGTAAAGCTTTAAATACCAGATATCTCAATGAAAAAGGAGAAGAGGTATTGATAGTCATGGGTTGTTACGGTATCGGAGTGGGCAGGACTGTAGCAGCAGCTATAGAACAGAATCACGATAAAGATGGCATAATATTCCCTGAACCTATAGCACCATACAGTTATATAATCGTTCCCACCAATATTAATGATTTAGAGATAAAGGAGATGGCTTTTAAGGTATATAATGCCCTTTGCGACAGAGCAGTTGAAGTGATTATAGATGATAGAGACGAAAGACCCGGTGTTAAATTTAAAGATGCCGATCTTATAGGTATCCCTTACAGAATTAATGTAGGAAACGCCTTTAAAAAAGAGGGTAAGCTGGAGCTTGTCAGAAGAAAGGATAAATCAGCAAAATTGATTACATTTGAAGAGCTTTTAAACCAGATATAATATTAATATTAAGGAAATATATGGATACCAAAAAGGTTATAGTCGCGCTGGATACAGTAGATATTAACAAGATAGACTATTTGTTGGCTAATCTGAAAGGGATTGTATCGATCTTTAAAATTGGCATGCAGAGCTATACAAAGTTTGGATTAGATATAATAAAAAGAGTACAGGATAAAGGATATGATGTTTTTCTTGACCTAAAGTTCTTTGATATTCCAAACACCGTGGAAAAGGCGGTTGAGTCAGCCATAGAAAACAATATTTTTATGTTAACCCTTCATATCATGGGCGGATCAGAGATGTTAAAAAGGGCAGTTCATATCAAAAAAAACTATAAACATCCCTATTTATTGGGAGTAACCGTTTTGACAAGCATGGATAACTCAAATCTGAAAGAGATATGTGTCAGTAAAGATATTTCAGATTTTGTCCCATATCTTGCAAATTTAGGCAAAAGCTGTGGAATAGATGGAGTAATCTCCTCACCCTTAGAGATTGAAATAATTAGAAAAATCTGTGGAGAAAACTTTCTTATTGTTACACCAGGTATAAGAAAAGAGATATCAGCCGATGATCAGAAACGAACCTTAACACCTTCTGAAGCCATATCAAAAGGCGCTAACTTTATAGTTGTAGGAAGACCAGTACTTGAAGCCACAGATCCTGTTAGCTATCTGGAAAGAATATTTCTATGATCGTTTACGGATATCACCCCGTATTAAATATTGTTAAATACAAACCAGAACTTGTAAAGGAATTATACTTATCAAGGGAATTAGCTATTGACCAGCTTAAAAAATTCAAAATTAAGTTTTTAAAAAAAGATGAAATGGAACACCTAACCAGATCCAGAGAGCATCAGGGTATTGCCTGTAGTATCTCCCATTATCCCTATGCTGATTTTGATAACATCTATGACAGGGTTAACAATATAATAATACTGGATCATATAGAAGATCCGAGAAATCTTGGAGCCATTTTAAGAAACGCCCTTGCCTTTAGTATTGATCTGGTTATTATCCCTAAAGATAGATCATGCGATATAACTCCAGCAGTTATAAAAACATCAGCAGGTGCAGCCATCCTATTAAATATAGCCAAAGTTATCAATATTAATAACTGTATCAGATCATTAAAAGATAATTTTTTTAAGATTTATGGACTAGAAGCTGATGGGGATAGAGAGCTTTCAGAAATCAAATTTGATAAAAAAAAGGTTCTTGTTTTAGGAAGTGAGGGGAAAGGATTAAGTCATCTTACAAAAAAATTATGCGACCACGTTATAAGAATAGATTTTAACCATAAAGCCTCATCACTTAATGTGTCAAGCGCAAGTGCTATAGCCTTATACAAACTATACATGGATGACCTTCATAAAAAATAAGTTATTACGTATAAGATATATTATGTAAACAAATTTGTTTATAAAATTTTAAAACAGAGGCATTACCTATTTGTCTCATTATTTGTCTCATTAAAAGTTATTGCAAAATGATGTCAATTTATCTAAAATGAGTTTAAATAATTATGGAATTTATTGAATATCTTAAGGGTATTTTCTTATACATACCTAAAAATTTTGATGAATTTATAGCAAATCCTTATTCAACACTCTACTATGCTTTTTTACTTCTCCTCCTGATAACAGGAAGATTTGGATTTTTCTTTAAGACAATATTTATAACTTTCATTTTTTTTGCAGGCTTTTTTTATTCAGTTATAAATCCTGTTGTAGATAACAAGATTGTTAGCATAATTATCTTTGCCGTTACTTCGCTTTTTATTCTTGTTATTTTTTTGCTTAATTTTATTGTCAAAGGCAAATGAATGAAGATTAAAAAATGGGATATAGCTTTTATCGTAATCGGGTTTCTTGTCATTTTAGTCCTTTTTGTGGCTCCGCCACAAACTACCCCAAGACTGCCGCTGGATGATATTCACAAAGATATGAACGATGAAAAGACCTGTACAAACTGTCATAGCAAGGAAGGGAAAATGCCCCTACCTGATAAGCATCCCAAAAAAGAGAGATGCCTACTCTGTCATAAACGCAAATAATATTTTATAAATTATTTATATTCTCCCAGATTGTCTCAATCTCTTTCTTAAGCTGATCAGACAGATCGTAAGGAGAAACACCCTGTTTGTCAGATTCAATTATCTTATCGTTATAGGAAAGAAAACCAAGTATTTTAAAATCATTGAGCTCCTTTTTTATAAGCTCCTTATCTTCTTCAGATCTTATTTTGTTCCCCACTATCCAGACATCCTTTATGCTAAGCTCTCTCGCAAGATCCTTAATCTGTCTTGCAGTCTGAAAACTGCGCTTTCCTGGTTCAACAACAACGATAAATTTATTTACATAAGCAGTAGTTCCTCTGCTTAAATGTTCCAGACCTGCCTCCATATCAACTATTACTACCTCATCCCTGGCAACAAAAAGATGTCTAAGCAAAGCTTTTAATAATGTATTCTCGGGACAAAAACAGCCAGAACCGGCAGTTTCAACAGTTCCAAGTAACATCATCTTTACACCTTTATAATTTATGCTGAATCGGTCTGGCAGATCATCAACTTTGGGGTTTAATATAAACATACCGCCAAAAGTCCCGGGTTTTGTTCCGGTTCTTTCCGATATAAGATCTTTCATCTCAGATATGGGTTTAATGTCTTTTAACAACTCCCTGTCAATACCAATGGCAGAGGCAAGATTCGCATCTGGATCTGCATCAATTGCAAGGACTTTGTAATTTATATCAGCAATATATCTTGCCAGACAACCTGCCAGGGTAGTTTTCCCTACTCCACCCTTTCCTGATATGGCAATTTTCATTTATTCCTCCAAATAAAAAAGGGGGATTTCTCCCCCATCTATTTTACGCTGATTCAACCTCTTCCAGCTCTTCATCGGTGGATATATCTGGATTAATGTTTCTGTATCGTGTTAAACCAGTTCCAGCAGGTACAAGCCTTCCTACAATAACGTTTTCTTTTAAGCCTTTGAGGTAATCTATTTTCCCTTCAATGGCTGCTTGAGTCAGAACCTTGGTAGTCTCCTGGAAGGAAGCGGCTGAAATAAAGCTTTCTGTGCTCAAAGATGCCTTTGTTATACCATAAAACATAGCCTCAGCTCTGGCTGGTTTCTTCCCTTCACTCACAGCCTTTCTGTTTTCCTCTTCAAAAACCACCTTGTCAACGATATCGCCCTCTATAAAACCAGTCTCACCAGCTTCAACGATCTTAACCTTTTTCAACATCTGTCTTACTATTATTTCGAAATGCTTATCGTTTATTTTAACACCCTGTAGTCTGTAAACATTCTGAATCTCATCAACGAGGAATCTTGCCAGCTCTTTATCACCCAGCACCTTAAGTATATCGTGGGGGTTGGGCGAACCCTCGATTAGCTTTTCACCGGCTTTTATAAACTCCCCTTCCCTTACGATTATATATTTGCCTTTTGGAATCTGATATACCTTTTCTTCACCATATTCTGGTTTGATTATAATCTGTCTTTTACCTTTACTGTCCTTACCAAAGGTTACATATCCATCTATCTCGGATATGAGTGCGTATTTTTTTGGTCTTCTTGCCTCAAAAAGCTCAGCAACTCTTGGTAGACCACCTGTTATATCGTGCTGTTTTGCTATATCTCTTGGATATTTGGCGATTATATCACCTGCAGAAACCTCCTGTCCTTCTGTAACAATTATCATAGCGCTTACAGGTAGATGATATCTTGCCTCCATTCCGCTGCCGGGAATACGGAGTGTTTTACCTGCGTTATCTTTAATGGAGATACGGGGTCTCAATGAAATATCCTTATGATCAATAACAATCTTTTGAGACATACCTGTTACTTCATCAACCTGATCCTTTATGGTAACACCCTCTATTATATCTCCAAACTTAATAATACCGCTTACTTCGGTAATAATCGGAATGTAGTAAGGATCCCATTCTGCAACTCTTTTACCGCTTTTTACCTTCTCACCATCTTTCACAAGAAGTCTTGATCCATAAATAACTGAGTACTTCTCTCTCTCCCTTCCAAAGTTATCTATTACCGATATCTCCCCATGCCTGTTAGTTACAACAAGCGTACCAGTCCTGTCAACAACGGTTTGAATGTTAATTAACTTAATAATACCTTCGTTTCTGATTTCAAGAGTATTTTTCTCAGCCTTACCGCCTGCTGTTCCTCCCAAGTGGAATGTTCTCATCGTAAGCTGAGTTCCCGGCTCTCCTATAGACTGAGCGGCAATTATGCCCACCGCCTCACCTATATTGACCAGATGCCCTCTTGCAAGATCTCTTCCGTAACATTTTACACAGATACCCCTCCTGGCTCTACAGGTCAATGGGGATCTAACCTTAACTCTGTCAAAACCTGCATCTTCAATTTTAGATACTATACTTTCAGTAAATTCCTGACCAGATTTAATAATGATATCATTTGTGTAGGGGTCTCTTATGTCTTCAAGAGCTATTCTTCCAAGTATCCTTTCCGAAAGCCTTTCTTCTATTTCACCTGTGGAGTTGATAAGATGGGTTACATAAATTCCGTCAATTGTGCCACAATCTTCCATACTGATAATTACATCCTGTGCCACATCAACAAGTCTTCTTGTGAGATATCCTGCATTAGCTGTTTTTAAAGCCGTATCTGCCAGACCTTTTCTTGCACCATGGGTTGATATGAAGTACTGCAAAACAGATAGCCCTTCCTTAAAGTTAGCTGTAATAGGTGTTTCAATAATCTGACCCGATGGTTTTGCCATCAGTCCTCTCATACCTGCAAGCTGAACTATCTGCTGTACGCTACCTCTTGCACCCGAGTCAGCCATAATATAAATGGAATTGAAACTTTCAGTAGAAACCTTCTGTCCATTTTTTTCCAGCTGTTCCATCTTAAGCTCGTTCATCATCTCTTTTTTAATCTTCTCGGTAACAGTCTGCCAGAGGTCTACCTTTTTGTTATATTTTTCTCCTGCCGTAATATGTCCGTGAGCATACTGATTTTCAATATCCAGATCCTTTTTCATCCCCTCTTCTATAATCTTGTCCTTGTTTACTGGAATAATTATATGATCTATACAGATAGATATGCCCGCTGTTTTCGCCATTGCAAAGCCAAGATCCTTAAGTCTATCTGCAACAATAACAGTACTTTTCTGACCAAAGTTCCTATAGGTATAATCAATTATGTTGTTTAGCTCCTTTTTGTTTAATACCTTGTTTACGATAGAAAAGGGCATCTCTTGGGGCATAATCTCATAGACGAGACATCTTCCAACGGTTGTCTCCTGTATCTGACCATTTATTTTAACTTTAATTTTTGCGTGCAGATCTATCTCTTTGGTATCATAGGCAATTCTCACTTCCTGAATATTGGCAAAATATTTCCCCTCTCCCCTCTCAAGCGGTCTTTCTCTGGTCATATAATAAAGTCCAAGAACAATATCCTGTGTGGGACCTATTATGGGTTTTCCACTGGCTGGAGACAGAATATTGTTTGTTGACATCATAAGTACCCTTGCTTCAGTCTGAGCCTCAATGGAAAGCGGCACATGAACAGCCATCTGATCTCCGTCAAAGTCTGCATTAAAGGCTGTACAGACAAGCGGATGAAGCTGAATAGCCTTACCTTCAATCAGGATAGGCTCAAAAGCCTGTATTCCAAGCCTGTGGAGGGTTGGTGCCCTGTTGAGAAGAACAGGATGTTCTCTTGTTACCTCTTCGAGAGCATCCCATACTTCTGGTCTTTCTCTTTCCACTATCTTTCTTATTGATTTTATAGTAGTTGCAACACCTTTCTGTTCCAGTTTCCAGTATATAAATGGCTTAAAAAGCTCTAAAGCCATAACTTTTGGGAGACCACACTGATGCATTCTTAGATGAGGTCCAACAACGATAACAGATCTTCCAGAGTAGTCAACCCTCTTTCCAAGCAGATTGTGTCTGAATCTACCCTGCTTCCCTCTGATCATATCACTGAGAGATTTAAGAGGTCTTTTATGACTTCCCAGAACTGCTCTTCCTCTCTTTCCGTTGTCAAAAAGTGCATCTACTGCTTCCTGTAACATTCTTTTTTCATTTCTTATAATAATATCAGGGGCATTCTGTTCATAAAGCTTCTTCAATCTGTTATTTCTGTTAATCACTCTCCTGTAAAGATCGTTTAGATCCGATGATCCAAATCTACCTCCCTCAAGCTGAACAAGGGGGCGAAGATCAGGCGGCAGGACGGGAATAACATCAAGAATCATCCATTCTGGTTTATTTCCAGATTTTATAAAGGCATCTACGATCTTAAGCCTTCGAGCTATCTTTTTTCTCTTGGCATCAGAAACGGCATCTAAAAGTTCAGCCTTCAGTGCTGCGCTTAATTCCTTCAAATCTATTCTTTTTAACATTTCCTTAATAGCTTCAGCACCCATACCTGCTTCAAAGCTACCTTCTCCGTATTTTTCAATAGCTTCAGAATACTGAGCGTCAGTAAGTATCTCTCCTTTTATTAGATCGGTTTTCTTGGGATCTATTACAATATAGGCTTCAAAATACAAAACCTTTTCAAGCTGTTTTAACTGGATGTCAAGAATGGTACCAATTCTGCTGGGAAGGGATCTTAGAAACCAGATATGGGCTACAGGTGCTGCCAGCTCAATATGCCCCATCCTTTCACGTCTGACTCTTGAGTGAATTACCTCTACGCCACAACGTTCACAGACCTGATTTCTATGCTTCATCCTCTTATATTTTCCACAGTTACACTCAAAATCTTTCTGAGGTCCGAATATTTTGGCGCAGAATAGCCCGTCTTTCTCAGGTTTGAAGGTTCTGTAATTAATAGTCTCGGGTTTTTTAACCTCCCCATGAGACCATTCTTTTATTTTTTCCGGTGAAGCAATAGAGATCTTAATTGAATTAAACTCTTTTGCTTCTTCTGACTTGAAATAAAAGCCATATATATTATCCAATTTAAACCTCCTTTATTCCTGTTCTTCTTCTAATTTTATGATTTCCACATCAAGAGCCAGACTTCTAAGCTCCTTAAGTAACACGTTAAAGGATTCCGGGATGCTTGGCTCAGGAACATTATCGCCTTTAACTATGGCTTCATATACCTTACCTCTTCCATAAACATCATCGGACTTAACAGTTAAAAATTCCTGCAATGAGTATGCGGCTCCGTAAGCTTCCAGTGCCCAAACTTCCATCTCTCCCAGCCTCTGACCTCCAAAATGTGCTTTTCCACCCAGTGGCTGCTGAGTAACCAGTGAATAAGGACCAGTTGACCTTGCATGAACCTTGTCATCCACAAGATGATGGAGCTTAAGCATATACATGTATCCAACCGTAACTTTCTGATGAAAAGGTTCTCCAGTCTTACCATCATATAAAGTAATCTGACCAGATTCTGGAAGATTGGCTTCTTTAAGTAGTTTTTTAATCTCTGCTTCTGTAGCACCTTCAAAAACTGGTGTTGCCATAAATAGCCCTTTACGGGCAATCTCTTTTGCCACTGAATAAAGCTCATCATCGGTCAGGCTTGAAATAATCTTGTTTATTTTAGGAGAATCATAAATCTTTTTTAGTACCTCCTTCAATTTTTTTGAGTTTTCATTGAGATACTGATTTACAATATTACCAAGCCCTTTAGCCGCCCAGCCAAGATGGGTCTCCAGAATCTGTCCAACGTTCATACGGGAAGGAACACCAAGAGGATTCAATACCATGTCGACTGAAGTGCCGTCTTTCAGGAAAGGCATATCCTCTTCAGGTACGACTATTGAAACAACGCCCTTATTTCCGTGTCTTCCTGCCATTTTATCGCCAGGAGAAAGCTTTCTTTTAATTGCCACATATACCTTTACCATTTTCTGAACACCTGGCGGCAGATCATCACCTCTTTTAAGCTTATTAATCTTTTCTTTAAAAAGCATCTCTACAAGCTCTGTCTGATCTTTAAGCTTATCAAAAAGATTTTTTATTTTCTCCTCACAGTCTGTTTTCTGCTGAAGTGAAATGTTTTCCCACTCCTCAAAGGGTATCTTTTCGAGAACTTCTTCAGTTATCTCTTTGCCCTTCTGGAGTATCACATTTCCGTCTTCGTCTGTTAGTTTGTTGGCAACCTTTTTGCCAATCAGTAGCTTTTTTATCTTCTCGTAAAAGTTATCTTTAAGAATTCTTATCTCATCGTCCTTATCACGAGAAAGCTTTTCAAGCTCTTTCTCCTCTATCTCTCTTGACCTATCATCCTTATCGGTTCCCCTTCTTGAGAAGACCTTTGTATCTATTACAATGCCGTATATACCTGGTGGAACTCTAAGTGAGGTATCCTTCGTCTCGGTAGATTTTTCGCCAAAGATTGCCCTTATAAGCTTTTCCTCTCCAGTGAGCATGGTCTCGCCTTTGGGAGTAACTTTACCTACCAGAATATCATTTGGTTTTATCTCTGCGCCGATCTTTATAATTCCGCTATCATCCAGATATTTAAGGGCATCTTCACCCACATTGGGTATATCTCTGGTTATCTCTTCCTTACCGAGCTTTGTGTCTCTTGCAGCTACCTCAAACTCTTCGATATGTATGGAGGTAAACACATCCTCTTTAACCAATCTCTCACTAATGATTATGGAATCCTCAAAGTTAAAACCTTCCCATGGCATGAATGCAACCAGCACATTTCTTCCCAGAGCAAGCTCAGGACCATCGGTGGCAAAGCCATAGGCTATAACCTGCCCTTTTCTTACAAACTGCCCCTTGTTTACCATGGGTCTTTGATTAATGCAGGTGTTCTGGTTTGTTTTTCTGAATTTAATCAGGTTATATATGTCTATCAGATCTTCCTTCTCTGTGGTATCAGGTTTAATAACAATTCTTGTTGCATCTACGCTTTCAACTATTCCGCTTCTTTTTGCCACAACTACAGCACCAGAATCTCTTGCAACTATATATTCCATTCCAGTACCAACAAGCGGTGCTTCCGGTTCAAGCAATGGTACGGCCTGTCTCTGCATGTTAGAGCCCATAAGAGCTCTGTTTGCGTCGTCGTGTTCGAGAAAGGGAATTAAAGATGCTGCAACCGATACCACCTGTTTGGGTGAAACGTCCATATAGGTAACTTCTTCGGGTTTTTTTGACACAAACTCGCCACTTAAACGGGCAAGAACCAGCTCATTTTTAAAACTACCTTTATCATCAAGCTCAGCGTTTGCCTGCGCAATAACATGTTTCTCCTCTTCAAGGGCTGAGAGATATCTGACCTCACCAGTTACCACTCCATCTTTCACAACCCTGTAAGGAGTCTCTATAAATCCGTATTCGTTAATTCTGGCAAAGGTGCTTAATGAAGTAATCAATCCGATATTCTGTCCCTCAGGTGTTTCAATAGGGCAGATTCTACCATAATGGGTAGGATGAACGTCCCTGACCTCAAAGCCCGCTCTTTCACGGGATAGACCACCAGGACCCAAAGCACTGAGCCTTCTTTTATGGGTAACCTCTGAAAGTGGATTTGTCTGATCCATAAACTGAGATAGCTGACTACTTCCAAAAAACTCCTTAAGAACTGCCATTACCGGTTTGGGGTTTACCACATCTTGAGGCATGGCTGTTTCCATGTCTATTATGGTCATTCTTTCCTTGACCATCTTATCCATTCTTACCAGTCCCATTCTGAATTGATTTTCAACCAGCTCTCCTACGGTTCTAACTCTTCTATTCCCTAAATTATCAATATCATCCGGGCTGCCCTTACCGTTTTTAAGGGATATGAGATGTTGAATAAGCAGGATAATATCTTCCTGGGTAAGAATACAGTTTTCCACATCCATAGCAAGGTTAAACTTATAGTTCAGCTTGAGTCTCCCAACAGGAGAAAGGTCATATTTGTCTGGATCAAAAAAGAGCCCGTGAAAAAACTCCGATGCTACTGTTTCAGTAGCCGGCTCATTGGGTCTCATCTTTTTGTAAATCTCAAGCAAGGCAGCCTTTTTGCTTTCTATCTTTTCGTCGCTTCTGAGTGTCTCACTTATGCAGTGTGACATGTTGTAACCGTTAAAGGTTATGATGTTAAATTCAGAGATCTTATTAGCTACAAGATTTTCAAAGACATCTTCAGTGATAATCGTGTTACAGTTATAAAGAAGCTCACCTGTCTCTTTGTTGAAAACAGGATTTGCCAGTACAGATCCTAAAATATCTTCTAATTTAACCTGAATGCTGTTAATTTTTGATTTAATTATTTTTTTAATATTTCCTTTGGTGAACTTTAAACCCTTTTTGAGGACAGCCTCACCTTTATCTGTGGTCACATCAAAGGATGCCCTTAATCCTTCCAGCACTTCAGGAACCAGATCTTTGTATATCTTACCGTCATTTATTGAAACTTTTTCAGGCTTATAAAAGGTGTTTAAAATCTGTTCTGCTGTAAGCCCTAAAGCTTTAAGAAAAGTGGTTACAAGAAATCTTTTTTTTCTATCTATCTTAACAGTTAGAAGGTCTTTCTGATCAAATTCAAAATCCAGCCAGGAGCCCCTGATAGGGATTATCCTTGCCGTAAACTGCCTTTTGCCAGTTGTAATATTGGTCTGTTTATCTTCTTCAAAGAAAACGCCAGGTGATCTCTGAAGCTGATTAACAATCACTCTCTCTGCGCCATTTATAATAAAGGTGCCGTTCTCCGTCATTAACGGAATTTCACCGAAATAGATTTCCTGCTCTTTAAAGGTGATTACTTCGTCAGATACCTTCCCATCTTCATCTGCTCTGATTAAAAGCCTGACCTTTATCTTAATGGGTGCCGAATAGGTTACACCCTTCGTCCTTGCCTCTTCCTCAGTAAATTTAGGTTCCGCAAGATAATAATCAACAAACTCAATAGTGTATTTATTGGTATAGTCCGTAATAGGAAATACACTTAAAAAGGCTCCCATAAGCCCTTTTTTTCTCTTTCCACCGGATGTATCTTTTTCTAAAAAATTCTGATAAGATTTTTTTTGAACTTCAAGAAGATAAGGAACATCTAAGACACTGGAAATTTTGCTGAAGTCTTTTCTTAATCTTCCATAAAATTGATTTTCCATCATAGATTGTTATACTCCTTTATTTTTTTGGAGGATGCAAAAAAAGTAAAAAAGATTCTTTTTTTCATTATTGATGTGATAAAAGGAAATTAGGGGGAGAATAATCTCCCCGAAAATTTTTAAACTATTTAACGTCAGCTTTCGCACCAACTTCTTCTAATTTTTTCTTACCAGCTAAAGCTTCTTCTTTTGGAATACCCTGCTTTACAGGTTTCGGTGCTGATTCAACAAGGTCTTTGGCTTCTTTTAAGCCTAAGCTTGTAAGCTCTCTTACAACTTTAATAACCTTAATCTTGTCTGCTCCTGCGTCAGTGAGGATAAGATCAAACTCAGTTTTTTCCTCTTCCTGAGCCGCAGCAGGTGCAGCTGCACCAGGAGCAACTGCTGCCACTGCTACGGGTGCAGCAGCAGAAACACCAAAAATTTCTTCAAGCTCCTTTACAAAATCAGCGAGCTCTATTACTGTCATGTTCTTAATAAATTCAATTACATCCTGTTTTGTTATTGCCATTTTAAAAATGCCTCCTTATTAATTTTGATTTGATTTTTGTTCTTTAATCGCATTAAGTACGTTAAGAAAACTTCTGGGAATACCAGCAAGTACATTAACAAATCCAGTTGTTGGGGACTTTAATGAACCGAGCATCTTTGCAAGAAGTTCATTTTTCGAGGGTAAAGTAGATAGCTTAGCAATATCTGTGGCATTGAGTACCCTGTCATTTATGGCTCCTACCAGTAGCTCCGCCTTCTGCTGATCTTTAAGAAACTCGGTAACAATTTTTGCCAGAGTAACCGGATCGTCGTAAGCCCATAAAGTAATCGTAGGTCCCTTATAAAAATCTTTAAGAACTCTGTAACTGTTAGACTCAATGGCTCTGATTACAAGAGTGTTTTTCACTACCTTTGCATCAATCCTGGCCTGTTTGAGCTTACTTCTCAAACCTGTAAACTCAGCCACACTAAGACCCTTGTTTTTAACAAGCACGGCAAAGGAAGCTTTTTCAAACTTTTGCCTTACACCATCAATTATCTGCTGTTTTTCGAGCTTTTTCAAATAATCACCTCCCTTCTCATTTAATAATTGACGGGAGGACTAAATTTTTATTCCTAACCCGTCTCGGTAGGCCCTTTCAGAGTTTAAACACACAGGGTGTACCTACTTTCTTAGACCAGGTGTCTATTTAAACATTGTCCTGACCGGGACTGGATCAAGCTTTATTCCTGGTCCCATTGTTGAACTGATTGAACATTTTTTCAGATATATCCCCTTACTTGTAGCGGGTTTTAACTTTATAACAGTCTCAATAAGAGCCTTAAAGTTTTCAATGAGCGCTTCCTTCGGGAAGGATTTTTTCCCTATAGGGGCATGAATAATGCCAGCTTTATCAACCTTAAACTCTATCTTTCCAGCCTTAACTTCCTTAATTGCCTTTGCTACGTCAAATGTAACTGTACCCACCTTTGGATTGGGCATAAGCCCTCTGGGGCCCAGTATCTTTCCGAGCTTACCAACAAGCCCCATTATATCAGGGGTTGCGATAGCCTTATCGAATTCAAACCATCCAGACTGAATTTTTTCCACCAGATCTTCGGCACCAACGTAATCAGCTCCAGCTTCTCTTGCCTCTTTTTCCTTTTCACCTTTGGCAAAAACCAGAACTCTAACAGTTTTCCCTGTTCCATGGGGAAGAACAACTGCACCTCTGACCATCTGGTCAGAATGCTTGGGATCAACTCCAAGATTTATAGCCACTTCAATGGTCTCATCAAATTTTGCGTAGGATAGCTCCTTTACCTTTTCAAAGGCTTCCTCTATGGAATATAATTTAAAAGGGTCATATTTTTCTAAAGCCGCTTTATATTTTTTGCTCAACTGTGCCATAGTATCTCCTTTAGTCAACTATTTGTACGCCCATACTTTTGGCTGTACCTTCCACTGTTCTGATTGCTGCATCCAGACTATCGCAGTTAAGGTCAGGTAACTTAATCTTAGCAATCTCAACAATCTGATCCCTTTTAATCTTTCCTGCAACCTCTTTTTTGGCTTTGGATGAGCCTTTTTCAATCCCTGCATACTTGATGATGAGGACCGATGTGGGAGGAGTTTTTGTGATAAATGTAAAACTCCTGTCGGCGTAAATGGTGATCAAAGCAGGAATAATCATACCTTCCTGTTTTGCCGTAACCGCATTAAACGCCTTTACGAACTCCATAATGTTGACACCATGCTGACCCAGTGCGGGACCAACGGGAGGTGCTGGAGTTGCCTTACCTGCTGGTAACTGAATCTTAACCTGTGCTACTACCTTCTTTGCCATTTAGATTCTCCCAAGTTTTATTGTGTAAAAAGAATCAGGTCTTTTCAACCTGATGAAAGTCCACCTCTACAGGTGTTGATCTATTGAAGATGTTTATGCTAACTCTCAGCTTTCCGCTATCAAGATTAACCTCATCCACAACACCATTAAAATTTGCGAATGGTCCGTCTATAATTCTTACCGTATCATTTTTTGAAAATTCAATTTTAGGTTTAGGCTTTTTAATCCCCTCCTGCATCTGCTGGAATATCTTCTGAACCTCACTATCGCTTAAAGGGATAGGTTTGGTTCCTCTTTCAGGTCCTACAAATCCTGTAACCTTTGGCACCGATTTTACAATATGCCACGTATCGTCATTCATCTCCATCTGAACCAGTATGTAGCTGGGATAAAACTTTCTCGTACCGATCTTCTTCCCAGACTTACCTGGTTCAACTACTTTCTCAACCGGTATTACAATCTCTCCAAAAAGATTTTCCAGTTTCTGGCTTTTTATCTTTTCTTCAAGAAGCTGTTTTACTCTGTTCTCGTATCCAGAGTAGGTATTTACAATGTACCATTTGAGAGCCATATTAACCGACCATCCAATTTACTAATTTTGCAAGAAGAAAATCAACAATGCCTAAAAAAACTCCGAGCACGATAACAAATATAATAACCGCATAAGATGCTTTAAGGGTTTCCTTCTTAGGAGGCCAGGTAACCTTTTTTAACTCGGCGATAGATTCGTCTATAAATATCTTTAGTTTATCAAACAGTTCCTTTATATTCATCAGGGATCCTTTATGTTTAATTCAACAGGACAGGAGGGATTCGAACCCCCAACCCGCGGTTTTGGAGACCGCTGCTCTAGCCGTTCGAGCTACTGTCCTATCTTAAACCTTACCCTCCTTGTGTAAAACATGGGTTTTACAGGAAGGACAAAATTTCTTGATTTCAAGCTTTTCGGTATGTTTCTTCTTATTTTTGGTAGTTGTATAGTTCTTTCTTTTGCACCCTGTGCAGTTAAGACTTATAATATCTCTCATCTATGGCTCCCTATTCTATTACTTCTGTAACGACGCCTGCGCCTATGGTTCTTCCGCCTTCTCTTATAG
>JBEQAF010000032.1:0-22179 GCA_041640455.1 bacterium | reverse complement strand
GGAAAAATACAGGTCACTAGGTCTTCCCATATATCTTGTAGGTATTGAGTTTGATAGAAAAAAAAGAAATATAAAGAGGTTTGAGTGGGAGGCTTGTCGTTGAAACGTGAAAATGGAAGGTTAGGGCTTTAGCAACAAAGTGGACATTTGATATAGACATATTTACCAGTCTGAAAAGGTTTAAGTAATATGTTAAATATTTCAGCAGATTTAAGCAAGTTCTCATAATTAAGACAAGGAGCAGCTGATTGCTCTATCTTTTTAAAAAATGCTCATAGGCTGTTCCTCCATCCTTTAAGTGGTCTTACCTTCCTCTGCCAGGAGAAACCCGGTCTCTTCATTATATCAAGTATTCTGTGGAAAGCCTCTTTCCTGCTTATGGTTTCTTTTGCATCCTTCCCTTCAAATCCTTTTATTTCAATAAAATCAAAAAACTGGTTAATATGTCTATACCTATCTGGTACAGGGTTGGTAATCTCCTTGACTTTTCAATGTTTTTTTTCTTATCATAATGAAATGCCTTTTGAGAGAGTGCTTAAAGAGCTGGTTGAAAAAATTGACGCTAAAGGCGCAATACTGCTGGATTGGGAAGGTGAGAGCGTAGTTCATTATGGAAAAATTGATGATTATGACCTCAAGGTGATGGGCGCATATCAGGTTATCATTCTAAATCATTTTAAAAACCTGAGGACTGTCGATGAGGTAAATTTTTTTCAGATGAAGTTCGGCAATGCAATCATACAGTTTTTGCCCGTTAATAAGGACTATTACGTCTTTCTTTACTTTGAGGGTAGTGAGATTGCTCCACGAGCCTATCACAATCTGAGGAAAGTGGTTGATATATTTGCAAGAGAGATTTCATGAATTTTTTTAGCAAAATAAAGGAAAGCCTTTCTAAAACCCATGACAAGCTGATTATTGGTTTCAATCAGATATTCAGCAGAAACACCATTGATGATGAAACATGGGATGAGATTGAAAGTCTGCTGATTACAGCCGATATGGGCTATGAAACAGTATCTCAGCTTATCGTGGAGCTCAAAAAGAGAAATATTAAGAATCAGGATGATCTAAAGACAAATCTTGTTGAGATTGTGTCAGCTATCATGAGTTCCAGTGATAATGGATTCAAGATTTTACCACCTTCACCTTTCTGCATTCTTGTGGTTGGTGTAAACGGAGTTGGTAAGACTACTACCATTGCAAAACTGGGTAATTTTTTTAAAAAGCAAGGTATGACTGTGGTTTTTGGCGCAGCTGATACATTTCGTGCCGCTGCGATAGAGCAGCTTGAGGTATGGGGAAAAAGGCTTGATATTGATGTGGTTAAGCAAAAGGAAGGGGCTGATCCGGCTGCAGTAGCCTATGATAGTCTTAAATATGCCCAGTCAAAAAATGCCCAGGTATTGATAATTGATACAGCGGGGAGACTTCATACCAAATCTAATCTCATGGAAGAGCTTAGAAAGATTAAGAGGGTACTCAAAAGAGAGAATGATGCTTATCCTCAGGAGACTCTACTAATACTTGATGCTACAGTTGGTCAGAATGCGCTATCTCAAACAAAGACTTTTAAAGAGCTGATAGATATTTCGGGTATTATTATGACCAAACTGGATGGGACTGCTAAAGGAGGCATACTGGTTAACGTATCCAGAGAGTTTAATGTTCCTGTAAAATTTATCGGCACTGGAGAGAAGGTGGATGACCTTGAGTTTTTCAATTCAAAGGAGTTTGCAGAGGGGCTTTTTAAATAATGGATGAGATGCTTGAAACTTTGATGAACAATAAACATCTTGATATTAGAGAAAAGCAGTATGTTATTGATGCCATAAAGGTTGGGGATACATGGAGGATTTTCAGGGTACTTGCGGAGATGGTTGAGGGGTTTGAAAAGCTAAGTAACATTGTGCCAGCTGTTACTGTATTCGGATCTTCAAGAGCTAAGCCAAACAATAAATATTATAAGATGGCAAGAAATATCACAGGCGCTCTTGCTGAGTATGGCATATCTACCCTGACAGGTGGTGGACCTGGAATTATGGAGGGTGCAAACAGAGGTGCTTTTGAGAAAGGTGGAAAATCAGTGGGATGTAACATAGAACTACCGCTGGAACAGAAGCCAAATCCCTATTGTAATGTGCTTGTAAGCTTTCATTATTTTTTTATCAGAAAGGTTATGCTTGTTAAATACTCCTCCAGCTTTATCATTTTTCCTGGTGGTTTTGGTACCTTAGATGAGCTTATGGAAGCCTTAACGCTGATACAGACTAAAAAGATAAAACCCTTTCCACTCATACTGGTGGGCAAAAGCTACTGGAAGGGGCTTGTTGACTGGCTTAGTAAGGAGACGCTAAAGAATAAACTAATTGATAAGGAGGATTTACAGCTAATCGAGGTGCTGGATAGCGAAGAAGAGGTGATATCAAAGGTTTTAAGATTTTTAAAGCTTAAATAGGAGGTGTTTATGAAAAAGATTCTCTTAGTTTTTGACACCAGATACGGTAACACAATGATGCTTGTTAAAAAGGCGGCTGAAGGGGTTGAATCTGAAGGCTGTCAGGCGGAGATAAAAAGGGTAAAGATATTTGAGCCTGAGGAGATTATTCAGAAAAACGAAAGATGGACGAAAGCACATGATGAGTATTCAAAACTGCCAGAAGCTGTGGCTGAAGATCTGAAAAATTGTGATGGGCTGATTCTGGGCTCTCCTACAAGGTTCGGAAACATGTCTGCCCCAATGAAAATGTTTATAGACTCCACATCAAAGGTCTGGCTTGAAGGCGCTCTTATTGATAAGCCAGTGGGTTTTATAACCTCCACATCTTCCATGCATGGTGGAAATGAAACAACTCTTGTGTCCATGATGTTTCCTATGATTCATCATGGAGCTATAATTGTTGGAATACCTTATTCTGAGATGGGTCTCATTACTACTAAAAAAGGTGGCACACCCTACGGTGCTTCATCTGTTTCTGGTGCTATGGCAGATATTCCACCTGATGAGACTGAGCTTGCTCTTGCCTTTGCACTTGGCAGGAGATTAGCCCGTATTGCCAAAAAGCTTTAAAATTATTAATTAATCATCTAAACCTATAGAAAGGAGTTAATAAAAAATGAAACAGTATAATGTGGCAATTGCAGGTGCCACTGGCGCAGTAGGTGAGGTTTTTCTGGAGATACTGGAACAGAGAAACTTTCCCATTAAAAATCTTAGACTTCTGGCATCAGAAAGAAGTGTTGGCAGAAAGATAAAGTTTAAGGGAGAAGAGCTAACTGTTGAGAAGCTCCAAAAAGACTCTTTTAAAAATATTGATATCGCTCTCTTTTCCGCAGGTGGGGACAGGAGTAAAGAGTTTGCGCCCCATGCAGCGGAGTCAGGGGCTGTGGTAATCGATAACAGCTCAGCTTTCAGGATGGATCCTGATGTGCCGCTTGTGGTTCCTGAGGTGAATGAGCAGGATATAGCTTTGTATAAAAAAAAGGGGATAATTGCAAACCCCAACTGTACCACTATAATAATGGTTGTGCCTTTAAAACCTCTCCACGACTACGCCAGGATTAAGAGAGTCGTAGTATCAAGCTATCAGGCAGTATCAGGGGCAGGAGCTAAGGCTATGGCAGAGCTGGATAATCAGGTAAGACAGTATGTAAAAGGGGAGGAGATAAAGGTTTCTGCCCTTGCATATCAGATTGCCTTTAATCTTATACCTCAGATAGATGTATTTACTGACAATTTTTATACAAAAGAAGAGATGAAGATGGTAAATGAGACCAGAAAGATTATGGGGGATACTTCTATTAACGTAACTGCAACTACCGTTAGGGTACCTGTGTTTAGATGTCATTCAGAGGCTGTTACTATAGAAACGGAGAAAAAAATTACCAGAGATAAAGCCATTGAATTGTTGTCCAGTGCCGCCGGTGTAACGGTCATTGACGATCCGCAAAACAAAAAATATCCCATGCCACTATTTCTTTCAGGCACTGATGACTGTTATGTAGGTAGAATCAGGGAGGATATTTCCTGTGAGAAAGGGCTTTCCATGTGGATAGTGGGCGACCAGCTGAGAAAAGGTGCCGCTTTAAACGCCATTCAGATTGCAGAGGTGCTTATAAAAAAATATCTTTAACTGAGGTAATGGATGAAAGAGTTGAAAGATCTTCTTGGTATTGGCAGAGCTTTCTGGGATTCTCAGGTACTGCTTACTGCCATAAATCTGAATATTTTTGATCAGCTTGAAAATTATTCTACTGCTAACTCTCTTGCAAAAAAAATTAAAGCTGATAGTAGAGCTATGAGAATGCTACTCGATGCCTTAACATCTCTAAACTTTATTGAGAAAAGGTCTGACAAGTACAGGTTAAAAGAAAAATATGCGCCATACCTTATAAGTAAGAGTGATAAAAATATTTTGTCCATCCTCAGGCATTACTCAAATATGTGGAATGACTGGGGGAATCTACCAAGAGCAGTAAAAACGGGCAAACCCTTTGACAGCAGAAAAAAGGATAAGGAAGAAAGCTACCATTTTATTAACGGGATGGATAATCTTACAAAGTTTTATAAGAAAAATATAATTGAAAAAATTGATTTTAAAGAGGCAAAAAAAATTCTTGACATTGGTTCAGGACCAGCCACCTATTTAAGGGAGATGTTGAATATTAATAAAAATCTTAAAGCTGTTATTCTTGACCTGCCATCGGCAACCTTTGTTGCCAGAGAAAAAATTGAGCAGGAAGGGCTTAGCGATAGGGTAAGCTTTATTGAAGGTGGGCTTCAGGAAAAAGATTTTGGTAAAGGCTACGAACTGATTTTAATATCTCAGGTGCTACATTCTCTGAGCAGAGAGCTTGGCAGGACTGCCATTGAAAAATCCTATGGAGCTCTTAAAAAAGGTGGTAAGCTATATATTCACGAATTTTATTTAAACGAAAAAAGAAGCTACCCAAAGGATAATGTGGTTTTTTGTCTGAATATGCTTTTGCACAGCAATGGTGGGGATAACTATACGGTAAATGAGTTAAAGACTCTGATAGAAAGTCAGCCTTTTAAAATCAGTAAAATTATAAAATTTAAAAAACCACCAACGGTGTTAATTGAGGCAATAACATTAAGGGGAGGGTGAACTCCCCTTTATTGTTAAATGCCAAGAGCTTTTCTTTTTTTGTTAATATGCTCAATTATTAAATCTGCCGCCTTTAGCGGATCAGGCTCCACTGCAAATCGAGAACCAAAAACCTTTTCTAACCCCTCTGTAGCAAGATTTACTATATTTTTACTACCAAGTATTGGTGGCATTACGCCTAAAACTGTATAGATTCCGCTTGCCATCACATAGAAGGCAATAGCTACAGCCTTTTCGGAATACCATTCAGGAGCCGCTCCAGCAAGAGGTAGCGCATCAATATCAACTCCCAGACTGTTTGCAAGGGCTGAGGCGATTACAAGCAGTCGTGAGTTATCCACACAGGAGCCCACATGAAGTGATGGCGGGATACCGAGTGCTGAGCAGATCTCCTTGAGCCCTTCTCCTGCAAATGCCTTTCCTTCTGGAACCTGAAGCCCTGCTTTTCCGATAGCCACATTTGCGCAGCCTGTGGTTAGCACCAGAATGTCATTGGCAATAAGCTTTTTAGCCAGCTCTACATGTCCTAAGTCATGCTTGATTCTTGGGTTATTACAGCCCACAATACCCACAGCACCTTTTATTTTGCCTGCCTTAACGGCATCCAGAAGTGGGGTCAGTGAGCCTCCGAGTGCCTTTAAAATGGCTTCAACGGAGAAACCAGTCATGCTTTTTACTTCAGAAACAGGTATATTTATCTTTTCAACCCATCTGTTTTTGAAGTTTTCCACCGCTTTTTTCACGATTGTATAAGCCATTTCTTTAGCGTTTTGAGGGTTAAACTCAAAATGCTCCATTCCTGGAAACTTTGCCTTGTCTGAGGTGGAGAAAAGCAGTGTATGGTAGCACTTTGCCACATCCGAAAGGGCAGGCATAATACACTGGTAGTCCACAATAATTGCTTCGACCACACCGGTTACCATAGTTAGCTCCGTCATAAGATGGTTTCCAGCCATTGGTATTCCCTTTCTCATCATCAGCTCATTTCCTGTACAGCATAGCCCTGCAAGGTTAATACCCTTTGCTCCGTAGGACTTTGCAAGATCATTTAACTCTTTGTCTTCTACTGCCAGGAAAACCATCTCCGATACCACGGGGTTATGACCATGTACCAGAATATTTACATGATCTTCCTTTAAAACCCCCAGATTTAAAGCTGACATTCTGGGTTCCGGTGTGCCAAAAAGAATATCCGATACTTCAGTACCTATCATAGAACCGCCATAGCCGTCTGAAAGACTATTTCTCACTCCCTGCAGCATAAGGGATATATAGTCATTGTCAACGCCCATATGTGTCCTGTGCATGGATTCAGAGGTTTCTCTATCTATACCTCTCGGTATAACTTTAAGTTTTTCCCAAAGCTCAATTCTCTTCCTGGGTGCCCTATTTATAAGCTTTATGCATTCTCTTTTCATACCAAAATCTTCCATCATTGATAGAGCTAATTCTTTTGCAATCTCCAGGTCAGATTTATTTTCCGTCTCTATATCATATTCTCTCGCAAGTCTTTTCAGCTTTTCAGGATCTTTTATTGTATAGCCAGGAGCTTTGTTTTCCGATACCTTATATAACACCTCTACCAGGTCTCTCCCATGGTCAGAATGAGAGGCTGAGCCTGCGGCAATCATTCTTAAAAGATTTCTTGCCACCATAATATCCGCATCGGCTCCACAAACACCCTTTTGGGGACCGTCACCAAAGGGGTCAATTCTACATGGACCCATGGTGCAGATACGGCAGGATAGCCCGAGTTCACAAAAACCACAATGAGGTTCCTGCAATTTTTTCCTATCCCAGACTGTCTCTACACCCTCTGTCTCTGCCTTTTTTAGCATAAGTCTTGCATCATCACATATGGAATATTCTTTAAAGTCCTTCATTTTATCTCCTCCTTAAAACCAAAAGGTCTTTTTCATATTTTTTTAAAGCTTCGTAGCTGTTTCCCTTCGGTTCTTGCTTTTCTCTTATGCCCAGATATACCAGATTGGCAACCCGCTGTCCCTCTCTTTCTTTCATAAATTTATTTATATCGTCAAAAAAAAGTGCCCCCACTTTACAGGCTTCTACACAGGCAGGTTTCTCACCTTCTTTGATTCTTAATATACACTGATCACATTTATGAGCAGCCAATCTACCATGCAGATAGGTATGATATCTTACCACACCAAAAGGGCAAGCCATAGCACACATGCCGCAGTTAATACATCTATCTGGATTTATCAGTGCTGCATCTGTTGCTTCGTCTCTATAGATGGCTTTTGTAATACAGGCATTTTCACAGGGCGCAGGATTGCAGTGCCTGCATTTATTGGGAAATGGCTCCTTTTCAGAAGAAAGGGCAATGTGAATTCTTGGTTTGGATAGAGGGGTTTCAAAAATTGATAAAATATTTTTTGCCTTTGAGTGGGCAACCGCACAGTTAAATCTACACTGCATACAGCCCACGCATCTTTCTGGCTGGATGATTATGGTTTTCATAAAGCCTCCCTATCTGAAGGGTCTGTAATAGACCGATCTAATATCTGCTTTTTCAAGAAATTCAAGCGGTTTGTCTACAAACATACCGCCCTTTTTAACAAGGTTTACATAAAATCCCGCATCTTCAGGGTTGTTAAAGAAGGCTAATCCTACAAGCCTGCCGTTTTTCAATGCAATTTTCCGATACTGATTTTTTGAACTGTTTCTATGTTCATATAAAGTTACTCCATCTCCTTTTAATATGCCTGCTGTGATCAGATGAAACTGGTCGGTTTTTATGCTGTTCATTAAAACTGAGCCAGCATAAGATACATTTCTGCCCAGTATATTCAAAGCTGCATAATAAGCCTGTTCAACCGCATTAGGCCAGATGGCGTTAAGGTAATTATCTTCTCTGACAATATCATAAGTTTCAGCACAGTCACCAATAGCAAATATGTCTGGATCTGACGTCTGAAGATACTGGTTTACTGGAATACCAACATTGACTGACACAGAGCTATTTGATAAAAGCTCAGTTCTTGGTTTCACCCCTTTTCCCACAATGCAAAGGTCAGCTGAAATCTCATCACCAGATGTTAAGCATATCTTAATATTATCGTTTTTTGGAGCTATCTCTCTCACATCACAGCGGGTTATTGTTTTTATCCCCATCTGATTTAGCTCTTTTTCTATGGTTTTTCCAGTCTCCTCATCTGCAGTTACAGACAAAGGGTATTGTGATGAGATAATCACGGTGGTATCAATGTTTCTCCTGACAAGGCTAAATGCGGTTTTCAAGCCCACATATCCGCCGCCAATTACAACTGCTCTATTTTTAAGATGCTTTTCTATTTTTGCAATGTCATTCTTGTATCTGACAGTAAATACTCTGTTCTCTTCTTTGCAATAGGAGGGTTTGATGGGATCAGCACCAGTGGCAATAACAAGCCTGTCATAGTCAAAACTCAGACCATTATCACAGATAACCTTTTTGTTCTGACCGTCAATAGCTATCGCCTTTGTATTACTATAAAGCTTAACTCGACCATTTAGCTGACCGACAGAGCCGAAAAATAGCTCCTTTTCTTCGATCTCCTTTCCTAAAAGATAGGTAAGCAGACATTTAGAGTAAAAAATATCAGATTCCTCTGAGATAATTGTTATGTTAAGATCTCTGCCGTACCTTAGAAGAGTCTGGACTATTGAATGGGTAGCAATACTGCCACCAATTACAATAATCTTCATACTAATCTAATTATCACAAACTACAAATTTGTCAAGATATGTTCTTTAGTTTTTTTTGAATTTCTTTTTTTATAAGCCCATAGATATTTAGCGGCTGGGTTATGTTAAAGACCTTATTGCCAATTTTTTTTACAGGCAGAAGCTCAACAAGCGAGTTTGTTATAAAGGCTGACTCGTATTCAGATATCTGGTTAACATTTATATCTATTTCAGAAACAGAGAGCCCCTGCTTATTTAAAATCTCCATTACAAACTCCCTTTGTATGCCTTTGAGTATCTTACTGGCAGGGGTAAATATCTGATTGTTTTTTATAAAAAAAATATTAGATGTAGCGGTTTCAAGAAGATTTTCGTTGTCATCAAGAAACACAACATCATACACATCCGGGTTATTTAGCATTCCATAAATAGATGGCAGGTAGCCGGTATGTTTCAGGTGGGGAAGAAAGGATCTGTAATATTTTACTGCCCTGAGGACTACCCCCTTTTTTCTCAGACTATCATAGTATTTTGAGTCTAAGTTTCGTGCAAATATTAGAACAGTTGGCTTTTCTGAACTGAAATCTCGTACCGAGCCGGTAACACCTCTTGTTACAGTAATCCTTAGATATGCATCAGTTTCTAAAAGCTGGTTCTGCTGGAGTAGTTTTTTAATTATTGGCTTAAAATCCCTCTTTTTAATGGGAATTTTTATTTTTAACTCCTCTAATCCGTTAAAAAGTCTCTCAAGATGTCTGTTAAGAAGAAAGGCTGTACCTTTGTAACATCTGATTGTTTCAAAAAGCCCTTCACCATAAAGAAAACCTCTATCAAAAGGAGACAATAATGCTTCAGACTGGCTACAAAATTTACCGTTGAGATATAAAATCATCAGTCTTTAAGCTCCATAAGATCAAGAACAGATAGAAAAGCCCGTGCCTTCGTTATGGTTTCTTCATACTCCAAGTCAGGATCCGAATCTGCCACAATTCCACCTCCTACATAAAAATATAGTCTGTTACCGGTCATTACACCCGTTCTTATGGCTATGTTAAAGTCTGCATCTCCTGATAGATCTATATAACCAATGGATCCGCAATAAATACCTCTGTTAAAGGGCTCAATCTCTTCAATTATCTCCATTGCCCTTATCTTCGGGGCACCGGTAATAGAGCCGCCAGGAAAAGTGGCTTTGAGGCAATCGGCAATATGAACCCCCTTTTTTAATCTTCCATAAACAGTTGATACCATATGATGTACATTGGCATAGGTCTCTATGGAGAACATTTTTTTTACCTTTACCGATCCGGTCTTACATATTTTACCAAGGTCGTTCCTTTCGAGATCTACTATCATTATATGCTCTGCCCGGTCTTTTATACTGTTTTTAAGCTCTTTTTTTGAAAGCCTGTCTTTTTTTAGCTCTTTAAACCTTTTTCTTGTACCCTTTATTGGGCAGGTCTCTATATATCTTCCCTTTTTAAAAATAAATCTCTCCGGGGAGTTGCAGAGTATGGCAATATTGTCATCTTTTAGGTACGCACCAAAAGGAGCAGGACTGATATGTCTTAACTTCATATAAAAAGTAGAAGGGTTGATGCTGAGTTGGGTCTCAAATCTCTGAGAGATATTTGCCTGATAAATATCTCCTGCTTCTATATACTTTTTGGTTTTTTTTATAGCATCTCTGTAACTATCTTTGGTAAAGACAGATTTAAGCTCTACAGGCATGGTGTATGTTTCAGCTTTAAGCTCTTTTTTGTAAAATTTTTTAAGCTCATCAAAATATTTTTTCTCATCTTCCCAGAGATAGTAAAACCTATCTTCCAGATGATCATAAATAATTATCTCCGAATAATAATTAAATTTTGCGTAACAGATAGGAGGCTCTATCTTTTTTAAAGTTGCTTTCTTCATAGCCTCCACAAGCCAGCCAAAATCGTAGGTAAGATAACCGATAAAACCACCATTAAAAGGGAAATACCCTTTTTTTCTATTTTTTACAAATTTTTTTAAAAAAGAAAAAATGTCTCCCTCAATCTCACGGGTTGAACCATCTTTTTTTAAAAAAAGTCTTGCTCCATCCTGAAAAACTGTAAAATCAGGGTGAATCCCCGCATAGGAGAATCTGCCCCTCGGCAGCTCAGCAGATCCGCTGTCCAGAAGGTAAAATCCCTCTTTTCCGCCAAATGACGTAATTATCTCATCTAAGTGCTTGAAAATTCTTATTTCTTCAAAATTCATTGTGGAATATTTTAAAACTTGTGGTATAAAAATATCAATTAGATTTACAAAATATTACAAAATCCTTTAAAATATCATAGTTATGGAAAAAATATTAGTTGTTGATGATGAGCAGGATAATCTAAAAATCCTTAACCTTTATTTAAAACAGAAGGGTTATGAGACGCTTTTGTGTCAGTATCCGTTGGAGGCTAAGGATTTGATATTAAAGGAGAAGCCAGATCTTATAATTCTTGATATTATGATGCCTGAGCTGGATGGTTTTTCGCTGTGTAAGCAGATTAAGTCAGATTCACGAATCAGCGATATCCCGATTATTTTTCTTACAGCCAGATATCTTGACAAAAAGGATCTGGTGGAAGGTTTGTCAATTGGCGCTATTGACTATATAACAAAGCCCTTTGACGAGAACGAGCTCTTTGCCCGCATCAGAGCGGCTTTGCGTGTCAGAAAGGCTGAGCTGGAGCTCAAGCAGGAAAGGGATTTTCTTAATACGGTAATAAACAGCGTGGGCAGTGATATTCTAATCATAAGAGAAGACCTCACTGTTGACCTTGCCAATAAAAGCTTTTTAAACCGAAAAAATTTAAAGCTGGCAGATATTAAAGGTAGACACTGTTATGATTTTACCTTTGGTAAGGAGTTCTGTCTTCAGGCTGATGAGTGTCCCGCCAAAAAAAGTTTTAGCGGAGTTCCACACAAAGACATTATTGAGGTTAATACCGATTCGGGAACTCGCTATATAAACATCTCCTCTTATCCCATATACGATGCCGATGGAAAGGTAAGAAAGATTGTAGAGATTCATGAGGATATAACCAGCGAGATTTTAAAGGAGAAACACATTCAGCAGATAAACATTCTTCTGGAAAATCTCATATCAAGAATGAATGAAGGCTTGATTTTTATAGGCATGAACAGGCAGATTATCAAGATGAATGACAAGGCAAAGGAGATAGTCCAGAAGACCGCGAGGATGAATAATGGTCTGGTAGAAAGCATCTGCGATACTTCAGTGGAAGAGATTTTTAACGAGATTTCTGGAGAGAATAAGTTTTTTACCAGAACATGCTCAATAGGTGATAGCTATTACAAGATAAACGCTTCTCCGCTTTTTGTAGATGAGAAAGAGGGTGTGCTTATAACATTTAATGATATTACCAGCGAGCTCAAATCACAGGAGGAGCTTATTCAGTCAGCCAAGCTGGTGTCCATAGGAGAGCTTGCCGCAAGTATAGCCCACGAGATAAATAATCCTATCACCGGTATAATCGGCTATGCGGAGCTTCTGGGTTTTTATAAGGATCTGCTACCCAAGAAGGTGCTTGATGTGATTGATAAGATGCAGAAAGAGAGCTTGAGGGTAAAAAATATTATTGAAAATCTGCTTAAGTTTTCCAGAAAACAGCAGGTTACTGACATGTCGTATAATGACCTCACAGCCACACTAAGTGAGGTTAGTTTTCTCATATCTGCAGCTCTGGAGGAAAACAACATTAAATTGGAAATGGATATACAGGAAAATCTTCCGCTGGTTTACTGCAATTCCGGTCTGATCCAGCAGGTAGTTTTAAATCTATTGCAGAATGCCTTTGATGCCATAGTTAGTTCAAAAAAGGGGAGCAGGATTTCTTTAAAGGCGTTTTTGGTCGGCTCTGATAGAATTCATATAATTATCTCTGATAACGGTCCAGGCATTCCAGAAAATATTAGAGAAAAGATTTTTCAGCCCTTTTTTACCACCAAATCTCATGGAAAGGGGACAGGGCTTGGGCTGTCACTGGTTCACAGGATAGTGCAGATGCATGAAGGAGATATTAGCTTTGAGACCTCTAAGGAAGGTACCACCTTTAAGATAGAATTACCGGTTAATAGAACTCAGCAGTCAAGCGCAATAAAAGAAGATGAAGAAAAGGCAGATGTGGAGATAAGCGATTACAAAAAGGCGCTGATAATAGATGATGACATGACGATAAGAGAGTATCTGGCTGATATCCTGTTTACTTTCAAGTTTAAAGTTGATGAGGCAAAGGATGCGGTTAGTGCGTCAAGGTTGATAGATAATAATGATTATGATGTAATTATTCTGGATATAAGGCTTCCTGATAGCGATGGCTTTAATATTTATTACGATCTACTTCATAACAGACCTGAGCTTGCAAAAAGAATATTTTTCATCACAGGTGATGTGGGGCTTGATATGAGAGAGAAACTGAAAAAGACAGGAAGACCCTTTTTGATAAAACCTTTTAATTTCAATGACCTGTTGTCAATTCTGGGTATTAGATGAGAGAACCGAGAATTCTCATAATAGATGATGATGAAGCACCCAGAGAGATGCTGAAGGACTTTTCGGAGCTTCTGGGATACAATGTAAATGCATTTAAAGATACAGCCGATGCCCAGTCTTTCCTTTCCGAAAATCCCGATCTGGATCTGGTTATACTTGATGTATTTCTGAAAGGTGTTAACTCCCTGCCTTTTGTGGACTATCTTAAGAGCGGGCAGTACAAAGATGTGCCTGTTATTATTATCAGTGGCTCCATAAATGTTGATATTATTCAATCGGCTTTATCAAAGGGAGTTTATGATTTTATTCCCAAACCATTTACTCTTCAGCAGATTAAAGAAAAGATAGAAAATGCTTTAAATTTCTGCCTTAATATAAAACAGCATAAAAAATATTTTAGCCATATAGAAAGTCTGCTTAAAGAAAGAACAGAGATGCTGGAGCAGCTCGCCATCCAGTCGGTAAAGGCTCTTGCTAATGCTATTGAAGCCAGAGATCCCTATACAAGAGGTCATTCGGAGAGAGTTGCTTTTTTTTCTGTAGAGATAGCAAAAAGATTGGGGTTTGAAGAGGAATCCCTGAAAAAGCTTGAGCTGGCTGGCCTTCTTCACGATGTAGGTAAAGTAGGTATTCCGGATCTTATACTTTTAAAACCAGGAAAACTGACAGAGTTCGAATATATGATCATGAAAAATCATCCTGGAATGAGTGCACTCATAGTTTCTGAAATATCTCCCCTTAAAAGCATAATCCCGTGGATAAAATATCATCATGAAAACTTTGGCGGGGGGGGTTATCCTGAAGGGTTAATGGGTGAAAATATTCCCTTAGAATCAAGGATAATATCCATTGCCGACAATTATGATGCACTTTCATCCTTAAGACCTTACCGAAAAAAGATGCCCAAAAACGAAGTCCTTGCATACATAAACTCTGAATTTGGTAAAAAATTTGATCCTGCGCTAAGCGAGGTGGCTCTAACTGTGTTAAAAGAGGTAGAAGAGATAGAAGAAACAAAAAGCTCCATATCTCCCTATATTGAAAAGTTCAGAGAGGCAATGGTATATATTGATTTTCTTACTGGTCTTTACTGGTATCCATATCTGAGAAATTACCTTAAAGAGAAGATGCAGAAAAACACGCAGTTTAACCTGATTCTTATTGATATCAGAGGCATATCGGAGATAAACAGAAAATACGGAAGGATAAAGGGAGATGAGATAATAATCAAAGTCGCTCATATATTGCAGTCCATATTTTTGGCTCCTTCCATGGTAGTAAGGGCAGGTGGAGATGATTTTGTGGTCTATGAACCTGGAAATATTATAGAGATAAACAAAAAGATAGATCTGCTCAAGGAAAAACTGGAAAGTGAAAAAATCCCCTTTATCTATAAAATATCAAGCTATCCCCAAGACGGATCAAACTTTGAGGAGCTTTTTTCATCCTTTGATTAGGGTAGTCTAAAAAGCTTATTTTTTTCTGTATAAATAACAAATCTATCCTTTTTCTTTTTTAGCCTTCCAAATACATACAGATAGTCGTCAATTTTAATATTTTTTTCTGTTTTTGGTATTTGCACAATAAACCTATCAAAAAAAATCTCGGTCTGATTGTTGCCAGCAATTATATTTTTTACCCTGCCTTCAAAAAAAATGTACTGTCCTAAAAATCTATCGGGATTTTTTTCATATTTAAGATTAATTCTGTATAGGTTTTTCTTGTTTGAAACAGCTTCCAGAAAGGCATTTTTTAGCCGTTCATAATAACGGAGGTTTTTGCTTTTTAGGTAGGGAAAGGCTAACCCCTCCTTGAGCAGTACCTCGTTGACAAAAATATTATCTGCAAAGACATAGCAAAGGTCTCGTTGATATTGATCATTTTTATCGAGGTCATATTCAAGTCTTACTTGCCTGTTTTTTAGAAGTTTAGCGTTAAGCAAAAAAGCTTCTTGTGAATAGGGTTCAGAAACATTAACCCATACACCTCTCTCTTTTTTCCTTAGTTCAGTTGTATCAATGCCAAGATATCTTATAATTCTACCATCTGATAGGATTATGGTATCACCGTCAACTACCTTTTCAACATAAAAAAGGGCAGGTTTTGTATCCTTTGAGACCTTAAAACCTGCCTTATTTCCAGCTGAATAAGCCGATATTGACTGTATCGATAGTAAAAATATTAAAGAAACTGCTAAAAGTGCTTTGTGAATATTTCTATCCTTCAAATATATGATGTTCCAGCTCTCCGTACCAGTCAACAGGATTTTCCAGATATTTCTGAAGGTTTTCTATAATTAAATAATGTCCCTCCTCTTCATCCCGAAGTATCTCAAAAAATTTTCTTTCCAGTTCGTTGGTTGATTTTTTTGCCAGCTCGTCATACATTTTGAACCCCTTAGACTCAAAATCAAGCGAGAGCCTGATGGCTTCTTTCTCCTGCATATCGCTTTTGACGATATCTTTGAACCTGTTTAAAGCTTCTCTGAAAACATTCTTCCATGGAATATTTTCTGATTTAGGGAATGAATCAGGAATTTTGTTGCTGTTTACCAGGCTATCAAATACCTCTTTTATCCTTTTAATATGTTTGAGCTCTTCATCTGCAAGATTTTTGAAAATCTCCTTTGCTAAAGAATTTTTAGTCTCTTCGGCGGCTTTAAGAAAAAACTCTCTGCCGTTCTGCTCAAAGACAATTGCTTCTCTGAAAGAATTTTTTAAAAAATCAATATGCTCCATCAGCTCCTCCTATTTTTCTTCTTTTTCTTGTTCTTTCTTTTTATGAACAGCTTCAGCTCTCACCTTATCCTTGCAGGCATCGCAGATATCACTGGCAGACTTTTTTCCACAGATGAGGCAGATTTTATCTTTTGATGGCTGGTTATTCATACCAAATATTCTATCAAACTTTTTGCAATAATAAAAAGTTTATATTTTTTCTGAAGATTAAATTTACGGCTAACCAATCATCATAACCTAACTGTTAATTATGTATATACCACTTTGACAAAATTTTTCTTTAATTTTATAAGATTTTTTGGTATAAAAATGCCTATGCCAAGTTTTGATATAGTATCTAAGGTAAATCTTCAAGAAGTAGATAACGCGGTTAATCAGGCAAAAAAGGAGATAGAGACCCGATTTGATTTCAGGGGCTCCAGATCATCGGTATCTCTTTCCGGTAAAGATGAGGTTGAGATTTTGGCAGATGATGATTTTAAGCTCAATGCGGTTATAGAAATTCTAAAGGCAAAATTTGTGAAAAGAAATGTTTCGCTGAAATCTCTCGAATTTGGGAAGGTGGAAAAAGCTTCGGGTGACACGGTAAGGCAGAAGGTCAAAATTAAGCAGGGGCTCACTCAGGATGAAATGAAGGAGCTTATAAAAATCATTAAGGATACAAAGCTAAAGGTTCAGACTCAGATTATGGGAGATGAGCTAAGGGTTTCTGGCAAAAAAATAGACGATCTCCAGTCTGTAATCGCCCATCTGAAATCTATTGACTTTAAAGTCCCTCTTCAGTTTGTAAACTACAGAGATTAAATCAGGATGTATTCATGATAGAAATTATTTTAGGGTTAGTCTTACTAATTCTGATAGTCAACGTCTTTTTTCTTTTCAATCTTAAATCCCAGAGGGACAATCTTGCCAGAAACAGGGAAGAAATATTAAACGCACTGAGAGATGATTTCTCCAGAAGCAGGTCGGAACAGTTAAATGTATTTACGGGCTTTTCTAACAATCTTACCAATACAATGACTGGGATTGCCGGTCTTCAGAAAAATCAGCTTGATACCTTTGCTTCAAGACTATCAGAGCTTACTCATGAGCTTACTGCTCAGTTTAAAGCCAACAGGGAAGAGCTTACAAATACATTGCTAAAAATAAGGGAAACTCTTGACAATCAGCTAAATGAGCTGAGAAATGAGAATTCAAAAAAGCTTGACGAGATGAGAAGGACTGTAGATGAAAAACTTCAGGATGCCCTTGAAAAAAGACTGACCGAATCTTTCAAGCTTGTGTCTGAAAGGCTCGAACAGGTGCATAAAGGGCTTGGAGAGATGCAGACACTAGCTACAGGGGTGGGAGATCTTAAAAAAATACTGGCAAATGTAAAGACAAAGGGGATAATAGGTGAAATACAGCTTGAAAGGATTTTAGATCAGATTCTTACAAGAGATCAGTTTGCAAAGAATGTTAAAATCAAAAAGGGCTCTAATGATATAGTTGAGTTTGCCATAAAGCTTCCTGGAAAAGATGATGATAAAAACCCTGTCTATCTCCCTATAGATTCAAAGTTCCCCACCGAGACCTATCATAAGCTAATAGAAGCCTACGAATCCGGCAACACTGAACAAAGAGAAAAACTGACAAACGAGCTTGAAACTACTATTAAAAGATTTGCAAAAGATATTAAAGAAAAATATATTGACCCGCCACATACCACAGACTTTGCCATTATGTTTTTACCGATCGAAGGGCTCTATGCAGAGGTTGTAAAAAATACAAATCTTATAGAGGAGCTGCAGCGGAATCATAAAGTAATAGTTACAGGTCCAACCACGCTATCTGCCTTTCTTAACAGTCTTCAGATGGGTTTTAAAACCCTTGCAATTGAAAAAAGAGCCACAGAGGTCTGGAATGTCCTTGGTGCCGTAAAAACTGAGTTTGAAAAGTTTGGTGAGACTTTAAGAAAGGCAAAAGAAAAGATTGATAAAGCAAGTGAGGATATAGAAAATCTCGTTGGTACCAGAACAAAGAAAATCCAGAGCAAATTAAAACAGGTGCAGGAGCTGCCCTATGAGGTTGCAAAGCAGATAATTGATGAAACAGAGGATGAGGATTGAAGGATAACATAAAAGACCTGCACACAAGAAAAGAGACTTTAAGACAGAATATTATCCGACTGCTTAAAGAAAACAGATTTACTGCAAAGGAGCTTTCAAAACTGATAGGTATATCAGAAAAAGATGTGTACTTTGAGCTTGAAAGCGTTGCCAGATCGGAAAATCTTCAGTCAGAGCCATCCAGATGCAAAATCTGCGGATTTATATTCAAAAAAAGAGATCGGCTAAGCAAACCATCCAGATGCCCCATCTGCAAAAATAGCTCTATTACTGATCCAGTATTTTTTATTTCTGACTGACAGCCCTCTGCAAGGCATCATAAATATCAGGCACCATAAACTTAAATCCAAGATCCAGAAGCCTTTTTGGAATAACCTTCTGCCCCCTTACCACATAATCAGCAAAATCTCCAAATGTGATTCTCACTCCGAAGGCAGGGACAGGAAAAAATGCAAATACATTTAGAGCCTTTGCCAGTGCTTTTGTAAACTCCTTATTCCTGACAGGCTCTGGAGAGGTAATATTAAAAGCCCCATCAAGCTGAGGATTGTTTAATATAAAAAGGTATGCTCTAACAAGATCTTCAATATACACCCAGGAAAACCACTGATTTCCTGAACCGATAGGTCCACCCAGATAACTTTTAAAAATAGGTATAAGCTTATCCAGTAGACCGCCGTTTTCTCCTATAACCACCCCAAAACGGGTTATTATAACCCGTGCCCCTTTATCCTTTGCCTTTAGCGCTTCAGACTCCCATTCGTAGGCAAGCTGGGCTAAAAAATCATTGCCTGGTGGTGCATCCTCATAGATCTCTTCATCTTCATAAAAGCCATAATATCCAACAGCCGAGGTGCTCATAAGGGTAATATTTTTGCCAGGTGGAATGGCATCTACAATGTTTTTTGTTGGCAGGATTCTGCTTTCTCTCAATCTTATCTTAACCTCATCAGTCCATCTCTGCCCTATAGTCTCTCCTACAAGATTTATAATTATGTCTGACTTTTCTACAAGTTTCTGCCAGCTGCCTGGTTGCTTGGGATCTCCTTCAACATATTGAATCTGATCTGTGCTGGTCTTGCCCTGCAAAGACCTAGTTAAGATAGTAAGATTGTGCCCTTCATCTGCAAGGGCTTTTGTAAGTCTTTTTCCGATAAACCCCGTTCCTCCAGTAACAAAAAAGTTCATTTCCTACTCCTTAAAATGATTTTTAATAAAATCAATAACCTCTTTCCGAGTCATAATCTTTTTCTCTTCAAGAAGATCGATCACAGCTTTATTCTTCTCACGGGCTTCCTTAACTATCAAGGCGGTTTTTTCATATCCAAGCTTTGGGCTCAAAATAGTTGGTAGCCCAAGACTTGTAAGGGCGTATCTATCAAGAATTTTTTTATTTGCTTTAATACCTTCGATACATTTTTCTCTAAGGACTCTTATAGCATTGGTTAAATATTCGATTGCTGTGAGGGTTGAGTTGGCAATAACTGGCATAAAAACATTTAGCTCCAGCTGTCCGCTTGCTACTGCCATAGAAACTAATTGATTCATTCCAGATACATAAAAACAAACCATTCCAAACATCTCAAGAATAGAGGGGTTAATCTTTCCTGGCATAATAGAAGAGCCAGCCTGAACTTCTGGTAGCCTTATCTCATTAAACCCTGTCGCTGGTCCAGAGCCAAGAAGCCTGAGATCGCTGGTAATTCTAAAAAGATTAAGACATAATGCATTGATTGAACCCATAAGATGGGAGAAATCACACTGATTTTGCATAGCCTCGTATAAACTTTTTGCCTTTTTTAAGGGTAGCCCAGTTTCTTCTGATAAATATTTTACGATATTTTCTTTATAAAAATCTGGGGCATTAATGCCTGAGCCCGTGGCTGTTCCAGAAAGACCAAGAAAATAGAGATTTTTTAAAGCATTTTTTATAGCCTCAATGTCCTTTTCAATAGCTATTCCATAGGCAAAAAACTCATCTCCAAGCCTGATGGGCGTTGCATCTGTAAGATGGGTCCGTCCAGCTTTAATAAAATTTTTAAACTCTCGTGCTTTTTTATTAAAAGATTTAGAAAGAGCTTTTCCTTCTTTTACGAGATTGCTGGTAAGTCTTATGGTAGCAATCCGCATTGCCGCTGGTATCACATCGTTGGTAGACTGGGCAAAGTTTACTGTGTCATTGGGATGAATAGGTTTATAAATACCCTTTCTTCCGCCTAAAAGCTCATTTGCCCTGTTTGCTATCACCTCATTTACGTTCATATTAAGCGATGTCCCAGCGCCAGCCTGAAACTGATCAACTAAAACCTCATCAATCAGTGAACCGTTTAAAATCTCTTTGCATGTAGAGATTATGGCATTGCCTATATTAGGCTCATAAACTTTGTAATCAATGCAGAGCCTGGCTACAGAAGCCTTTATCTCTACTATAGCTTTGATAAAATCTTTATGGTTTTTAACGCCTGATATGGGGAAATTTTCAAGAGCCCTCTTGGTGTGAATCCCATAGTAGGCATCTTTAGGTATCTTTTTCTCTCCAAGAAAATCGTGCTCTATTCTAAAATCATCTTCCACAGTCTAAATTATAGCCATCAATCTTTTTTTTTCAAATAATAAGCTTAAGATAGTTGATCAAAAAATTTTTTTAGCTAAAATTAGATTAACATCAATAATTAAAAGGGGTTTTGTATGAAGATTAAGGTTGAAAAACTCACAGAAGAACAAAAAAAATCTATGAACATCGCCAGCTGGCCAATCTGGGAAAAAGAGGTATCCAGATTTAATTGGTACTACGATGACACAGAAGTCTGTTATGTTTTGCAGGGCAGGGTTGTAGTGACCACTCCCGATGGCGAAAAGGTAGAGATCAAAGCGGGCGACTACGTAACCTTCCCCCAAGGTCTATCCTGCACATGGGAAGTTCTGGAACCCATAAGAAAGCATTATAATTTCAGATAATTATGAGCAAAAAACTTGCTTATGAGAGATATCTCTGGTTTCACAGTCATGTAAGAAAAGGGTTATATCCTAACGCTGCTAAGCTTGCCGAGAAATTCGAGATTTCAGAAAAACAGGCTCAGAGAGATATTGAATTCATGAGGGATAGGCTTTATGCCCCTCTAAGTTATGACAGCAGCAAAAAAGGTTATACCTACACAAATGACAGCTATGAGCTCCCAAGCATATGGGTGAGAGTAAAAGAGCTTGTATCACTTTGCATTGCTTATAAACTTTCGTCTTTGATTCCCGACGAGGAGATAAAAAAATCGCTCAGTAAACTATCTGAAAAAATTTTTAATAATTATTTTGCTGCAGATGTTGATTTTTACCAGTTTATAAATAAAGTTTCCATAAAAAATATTGAATATTACAAAGTTGATATGCAGATATTTCATCAGATAGTGGAAAGTTTGCTTAATGGTAAAATAATCAGAATAACTTACTACTCTCCGCATAGTAAAGAACAATCTGAGAGAGAAATTGTGCCTCTAAATTTATTATGTTATATGGGAAGATGGTTTATTATCTCATATTGTCTGAACAAGAGAGATTTACGATATTTTGCTTTATCGAGAATAAAAAGTATTACTGGTTCTGACAAAAAAACACTTCTCCACGAAAATAAGTTTAATATACCAGAATATATTCATAAGAACTTTGGACTATTTAGTGGAGATAATAATATAAATGTCTGTCTCAAGTTTTCAAAAAATGTATCCGATTGGATAAAAGAGCAGATATGGCATGAAGCTCAGGAAATTATTGAAAATGATGATGGTAGCATCTGTCTTAAATTTGTAGCTTCTGACTTAAGAGAGCTAAAGGGAGAAATTTTAAAATATGGTGCAGATGTGGAGGTTATATCGCCAGTAGAATTAAAAAAAGAAATTAAAGCTGAAATAGAAAAGATGAAAAATATTTACACGTAGGACATTATTTGGGGGAGATGGTATAATAATATAATAATCAGGGGAAATAAATAT
>JBEQAF010000031.1:0-22574 GCA_041640455.1 bacterium | reverse complement strand
TTTTCAAGCTCAGATGTCAAGGTTAATGTGCCAAAAAATGAGGATTTTTAAAAAATCTTTCAGACAACAAGATATTAAGGTGAGATTTCATATATGAGAATAAAGTTAATTATAGGCGATAGCAGAAGGATGACCGAAGTTTCTGATCAAGCAATTGGACTGGTTGTAACATCACCACCCTACTGGAATATAAAGGATTACGGTATAAAAGGGCAAATCGGATATGGGCAGAGCTTGCATGATTATCTTAAAGATTTATACAGGGTGTGGAAGGAATGTTACAGGGTTTTAATGCCAGGTAGAAGATTATGCATTAATATAGGTGATCAATTTGCTCGTTCAATAATTTACGGTCGTTATAAAGTAATTCCACTGCATGCAGAGATTATATCGCAGTGCGAGAATATAGGATTTGACTATATGGGTTCAATTATCTGGCAGAAAAAAACAACAATGAATACTACCGGAGGGGCAACTGTGATGGGTTCGTATCCTTATCCTCCGAACGGAATAATAGAAATTGATTATGAGTTTATACTTATTTTTAAAAAGCCGGGAAATGGAAATTCCATACCAAAAGAAAGAAGAAATGAATCAATATTGACAAAAGAAGAATGGAAAAATTACTTTACCGGGCACTGGAATTTTGGTGGCACCAAACAGATTGGACATGAGGCAATGTTCCCTGAAGAATTACCTCTGCGTTTGATTAAGATGTTTACCTTTGTGGGAGATACAGTCCTGGATCCATTTCTTGGGAGTGGCACTACGCTCAAAGTTGCCAGTCAGTTGAAAAGAAATGCCATTGGTTATGAAATAAATGAATCCTTTATGGAAATTATAAAAGAAAAAATAGGATTAGAGAATAACTTATTTTCTAATAATAAGATGGAGATAATAAAAAGAGATTTTGACCCGCAATTAGAGGATATTCAATATAAACCTTTAATCAAAGATGCCAGTCCAGTTATAGAGCCTGAAAAATTTAACTTCAAAAAGGGTTCATTATATAAAGTTTCTGAGATTTTTGATGTAGATACCTTGAAATTGAATACGGGATTGATGGTAAAATTTCTGGGTGTAGAGGTAATAAATAAGGATGAGACGCTGAGATATTTAAAAGATAGAATCTTAAACAAAGAGGTAATAATTAAATACGATAAGAATAAGATAAACTCTAAGGAGCCAGTGGAAGCATATGTATATTTGAAAAATAAAATATTTATAAATGCTTTCCTTATAAAAAGCGGTATGGCTAAAGCCGAACGCAAGTATAATTATGAATATAAGAGTAAATTCTTAAAACTTGAAGAGGTACATTTATGCCCAAAGAATGGATCTTAAATCAGGCAAACATGAGATGGGGGTTTACAAAGAAAGATAAAGTGGGTCCTGTGGCAGAGTTAATTCGAAAATGTGCTCCTAAAACTGTCAAAGAGTGGGAGGATTATTACCTATCCAATGTTTACCCGAAAGAACATTTAAATCATTTAGGGAAAAAATTATTTATTAAAGTAACAGATGTATGTAAAGCTGAGATTGAAAATATAACGGAAGAAGACTGTATAAATTTTATATATAATCTTGTAATTAACCGAACTTTTGATGGTTATCAATCAGAAATACAAACAATATATGGTCAACTCGAAAAAATATTAAATGTTAAGATACATCCTGCACCAGATGATTGGGATAGACATTACAATGTAGACTATTATATTAAAATAAAAGATAAATTTATTGGATTACAGATCAAACCTGCCGGGTATGAATATATTACTCAAATTATTAATGAAAGAGAGCAACAAAAAAATACACATGAGAAATTTACAAAAAAATATGGTGGCAGAGTTTTTTATATAATTTCAGTGACAGAAGGAAAAAACAAAAAAATCCAGAATGTGGAAATCATAAATGAGATAAAAAAAGAAATTAATAGAATCGAAAACGAATAATCTATTTTTTAATAAAAAATAAACATCACAAATTTTATTTAGTGTATCAGGTTAAGGCTTGGAATATAACACAATAAACGCCCTCACAAATATAGATTGCAATGATTTCAGCTATAATTTATGAAAATGAAGAAGCAAGATCTCATATGGGATTTAAAAAATCGCTATCCTTATGTAGAATGGTTAGAGCCTGATGATAGAATAATTAGAAGGCTTAGCGCTGGCTACAGGATCGTAATTTTTATTTTTATATTAGTCTTGCTTTATCCTATTTTGAAGTTTATTCTTGATGATAGGGGTTTTTTAGAATTTTTTTTTTAGGCTTAAGAGGCTGGAAGCCCTTTTTATTGCTAATCTATATTTTTTGTTAGCAGTTTTTGTTATTAATCTATGGATAAACTACAAAGAGTTAAAAAATCGCATAGGAACTGATGGAGACAATGTATATTTTGCCGATTATCGGGGTGCTGTTTGGTCTGGCAGACCACAGGATATAATTTATTCAGCTCGCTGGATGGCAGGAGGAGGGGTTTTGATTCCCATAAGGGATAAATATTTAAATCCGCTTTACAAAGATAAAGAATTAAAGATCTTTTTAGTAGAAGGAAAAAAGGTAAAAGAGTATAGTTTTGAGCTATTCGCTTATCTTCAAAAAAACGGTTACCATTTAATAGTAGCAAGACTTTTTTTATTTTTTCCAGCTCTAATATTTTTAATTCTTGGTATTTTATATATTTATCAAAAATAATTGACGTATGGAGGAATCAATGAAGAAGATTGATGTTGTAAAAAGGGCTTGTGAGTGCGAAGGTAAAGAGTACATACTTGGCTATGATGATACAGGAAGTCATGCCTGTTATTTGATTTATGGAATTCTTAGCCCTAAAGAGTCGAGAAGGCTAATCAAACCTGGCAAAGGGCATGAAGAGATCTTATTAATCATTAAAGGCTCAGTAAAAGTAACAGGAGCTCATACAGGTTTTTTAAAAGCAGGGGAAGCCTTTCATATAATTGGAGATGAGGAGTGTTTTTTAGAAAACACAGAAGATTGTGAAACAGTCTATATTATATCAGGCGGACATTCTGAGGGGGGTCATTAATTTTGCTTAGCTATAAGTCCAATTACTAAATTTTTATTTGAAAAACTTATAATATTTCTGAGCAAGCTAAGATTAAGAAGCAAAATTAATATGATAGAGAGTTTAATGATTAATAGGGCAGGTTAATAGGGGATATAATCTTTTGTTACCCTAACCTGCTCTTCAATAATTTTGTAATTATTTAGGTTTACTTCCGTAAGCAGTTCTATGCCGAGGGAGTTAAGTATTTTCCTTCCTTCAGCATCTTTATGCATTGACAAAAGGACATTTTTAATACTTTCTTTTAGCTTAGTGTCAGTATATTTATTGACTACAAATAATGGAAATCCTGCTTTGGGCGACTTACCAATAACTTTTACCTTAGACAATAAGGCAGGGTTCTGCCGTGCCACATTTTCGAAAACTATGCTCATTACATAAGCCCCATCAGCCTGCCCTTCTAATACAAGCTTAATAGATGATTCATGAGTTTTGGAGTAAATTATCTCAGAAAAATAATTAAGCGGATCTTCATTCAACTTAATAATATCATACAGAGCAACTATTCTTCCTGTGTAAGAAATCAGATCTACTATAGCAAAGCGTTTACCCTTTAGATCTTTAATAGAAGTAGCTTTTGAATTTGAAGGTACAATTAGATAGCCTCTGTAGTCCACCCTGTTTAAAGGTTTAATGGCGGCAAGCGGCTCAAAGTTATACTTATCTCTTAAAATCACATAGGGTCCCGAGCAGAGAAATCCCAATAGGGCTTCTTTTTTCATAATCATATTCGCTGATTTTACATAACTGGGTTGAATCTCTGTTTTTAGGCTGAGATTAAGCTTCTTGTTAATATAATGGGTTAGATCCACAAAACTTGTAGCTGAGCTGTCACCAGCTATAAAGAGTGAATAAACTGCCTTCTCCTCAATGGCATAAGCGCTGTTTGAAAGAAAAATGATTAAAGCTGATATGATAGCTAAAAGCACTCTCACACATAAATTATAACAGTAAATTTAAAAAAATAAAAATTATAGCTTTATAAAATTTCTATTTCACTTCGCCTTTGATTGTAAAATGTAGCATATATGGTGGTTTATTTATTTTAACAAGAATAAGTTTTTCAAATTTTTCCTGATCACAGGGTTTATATTCAACCTTTAATCGTATCTTTTCTCCTTTTTTAGCTACTTTACCCGAAAGTAGTTTGGAATATACACCTCAACCTGATTCCACATATTCCACCACTAAAGGATTTGCCTCGCTGTTTTCAATCTCGAAAACATAAGATGCCTCAGAGCCTGCCTTCATGACTCCAAAATCATGCTCCCACTTTGGGATGCCGACCTGGGCGGTTGTCAAGAAAAAAACTATAAAAAGAAATGGTAAAAATCCAACTTTAGTTGAATCTTTTACCATTTTTCTCTCCAGAGTATAAATCCACTTTTTGCTTTAGCCGCTGTTTGAAACTCCACATTCATAATGGCTCCCGTACTCTGCTGAATGTAAGCCCTTCCGCCCTTTTCTCTTCCCATGTGAATACTAATACTGGATGGGGTACCAACGCCCATAGCTACCTTTTTGAAAAGCTCTCCGGTTGAGGTATTGTAGCCTATAATCGGTTTAATATAGGCAGTTCCTGTCAAAGAGTAGAGAGCATAGAGATAGCCTGAGCCACCCGCAGAGCAGACATCTGAAGTGGGGATATATGTTGTAAAAAGGACAACATCCCCTATTAAAGCTGGTTTTGCAACACCTCTTTCTCCTGAAGTAGTTAAGGTTGCCATCCACCCTCTCTTTGCACTTACTGCAGTTTTTAAACCTTCAAAGGTCGTGGCGTTATTTGTGGATGCGCCTGTTCCCGTAACAGTTCCATCTATTTTGACCGTTACGGTTGTCACATCAGCCAGATCGGACTCGGTAACAACTGTTGTGCAGGTGGAGTTAAATGAACCATTAAAGCAGGGATCTTTAAAGCCATAAAGCTTCTGTTTGTTGTCCTCTGATGTATAAACTGTTTTATCATAGATATGTAAAAATCTTCCTGAGGATATATATAACCACAGGTCATTGCCTCTCAGAGATACCGCTGGCGCATATAACAATGGTCTGTATCCAGAGGTTTGAAAAACCTTTCTGATGGTCCAGTCAGCAGGGTTATCAGTATTAGTTATCATTCTGTAAAAGTGTCCAGTTTGGGAGCTTATGTATAATCCCTGAACTGCGCTTGCATAAACCACGTCAGATTGAAACCCCTTATTTGTATCAACAACCAGATCATAGTCCAGTGAGATGATATTACCTATATATGACTGTGTTAACCCTGTATCTTTAATCCAGTAATTTGAGTTCTGAACCCAACTGCTTTTATTATCTATATCTACAATAAATAGTTTAGCTGTTTTATTACTTTTACCTCTGTATCCGTTTGTATCATGATATAAAGGAACTTCAAATGACGTTCCATCGTCATGAAATGGTCCTGATCCAAAAAGGGCGTACCATTTTGTGCCTTTTTTCATAACTGCTGGATAACTTAGTGTTAGACCTAAATCGGGATGGGAAAATTCCCAGAGAATTTCAGGATTAACCGGATCAGTAACATCTATGGCAAAGTAGGATGGATATATAGTTTCACCGCCTGCGCTTATTGGTCCTCCTCCCAATCTCATGCCGCCAATAAGCACAGTAGCCCATTGCTTTGAGCCGCCTTTAGTAAGCTCCACATCAACTACCTTAACTTTTAAATCTATGCCGAATACATGCTTATAATCCCTTCTTGTCTGCCATTGAATATGGGGTAAAAAAGAACGGGGGATAAATGCCCATAACTCTTTACCCATGTCATTATCAGGATCTTCAAAATAGCCGCTGGTACCTGTTCCATCATCGCCCTGTGTAAATTTTCCAGCCGAAAAGGCATGCAAAAGACCATCGTTTGAGCCCACATATATTACCGCTTTTCTATTTTTATGGGTATTATAGAAGTTAAAGTAGGATTTATCTCCATAAATAAGGTCATAATTTTCAGAGGGGACTGAGACTACTGTGGGTGTGGAGTAAACTATATCTGCAAGCTTCCAGACTCTGGTGGTTCCATCAATAGTAATTTTCATGTCTCTATATCCTTTATCAGACAGATCAACACCTCTTACAAAATTTATAAAATCTTCTGCTTCTTCTGCCGTGTTGGCTCTCAAAAGTGTTTGTAAAGTTGATGCATTGGACGGCACAAAATTAACTCTACCAGATTCGGTTCCTGTGGTTGTGGTAAAAATTTTTCTGTCATCTGGATGAGTATTGGCAAGGATCTTTCCCGCTTCCCACAGGGTGGGAAGTGATGTAAGAGGTACTGTCATATAAGGAGCGGTGGTATCTGCCTTCCCATCACCGTTCTGATCTCTGTAAAGCTCTCCAACTGTATCTCCAGTCCCAGAGTCAAAGGAGAGCCTTACTATATCATCAACGGTTAGCCTGAGCTTTTTATCCCCATCTGTATCAACTCTTATATTTCCATAAGGGTCAATAAAAAGTCCCTGAAGATATCCTAACCAGCTAACAGATCTATCTGCTTCAAAATGAATGGGTCTGAAAAAAGCCTGGAAAAGGGCACCTTCACCTTCTGCCGATGTGGCAAGAACAGAAACTGCTGTTCCTGATGTGGCTCTTTTTAAAATGTCAGATACAGCATCTTTAATCTGTTGTCCAAGGTCATTTCCTGTTTCCCCGATGGGCTCAAAATAGGTATCTGGAATTGTAAGATTTTTAACATCCTTCTTTTTTCTTGTAATATCTTCACCTGTATCAAGCAGTTTGTTGGTGTTTAGGTCTGTAAATCCGCCATAGCTTGAAACATCCTTCAGATTCTGTCTGAAAGGATCTCGTTCAGAGACCGAAACAGCATAAAAAGTTATGGTTTGTACGTTTTGTATGTCTGAGCGAATGTCTTCCACATGCGACAGTCTTATATCATTTAATACAGTTGATGAGCTTAGATCTCCCGTATCGGTTTTTCCACTACCAACAAAAAGCACAAAGTTTTTTCTGCACCAGCCTGAGGAGGTTAGGGGATCAGCGCACCCCATGGTATTTTCCTTTTTATAATACTTAATCGCAGCATCTAAAGACCAAAAGGGGCGAGCTTGTGGATTTGCTGTTCTCATTTTTATTTTTCTCATATCGTTTATAAAAGCTTTAGCTGTAGTGCTGGTCCCCAGGCATTTTACTAAACCATCAAAGGTAATAAAAGCAGGGATGGGCACATCGGTTTTCCACGTGGGATCTACAGTATCATAGTTGTTCATATAAAGCTCCTGTATTACTCCCCAGGGGTTATAGGGGTAGTATACAGATACGTCAAAGGGTCCATAAAAAGCCACTTCAACTATGGTAAAATCCACTTCGTTACTCTTAAGATTAGTAACTCCTTTATCTCTTATGACATAAACCTTGTAGCTCCCATAAGAAAGGACGGTTGGAACTATGAATTTTATCTCTGTATTGCTCCAATAAGATACGGATGCTGAATATTCAGCACCGTTTCTTGGATTTAAAAAAATAACCTGGTCATTAGAATTCATTACGTTTGTAAAATTATTTCCCGTTATGGTAACAACAGCGCCTTTATCAGCATTGTTTGGATCAATACTCATTATTAAGGGTGTTGAAGTAGTTGGGTAAACTGTGAAAGGAACACCATTACTATCTCCATCTGCGGTTGTAACAAAAATATCATAAGTTTTGTTAGTAGGGGTTGTGGCGGGTATTTTAAACCTGATAAGTGTAGAAGTGTACTGTAAAAGATCTGCGGCTGTTACTGTGATTGTATTTGTTCCTTCCCGTAACTTTATGGTACCCGTAGTTCCAAAATATTTACCCGTTAAGGTAACTTCAGTTCCTGGAAAGCCCGAAGAAGGAGTTATCGTTTCAATGGAAGGTAGATTTATTACCACAAAGTTTGTTGCGCTTGTAGCAGATAAGCCAGCGGCTGTAACAACTTTTATCGGACCGGTTATGGCATTATTGGGGACTAAACAGGTTATGCTTTTCTGATTACTTGACCAGCTGGTAATGGAAGCCTGAACCCAGGTCCCTGATGAACCTGAAAAATAAACCTGACCCTGATTTTTTCCAAAGTTATTACCAGATATTTCCACCTGTGTTCCAGCAGGACCTGATGTAGGTGAAAAACTACTTATCACTGGTGTTGTCTGGGCGTAAGATGGCTTTAAGGTAAATAAATTTGCAAGCTTCTCCGCAAATAGCGAAAGGCTACTTTCTTTAGGAATAGTATTTAATTTTGCAGACTGTGTTAAAGGATCGGTCTGGGCAAAGCCTGCTGTACTTACTCTTACTACAAAGGTGGATGTCTGCCCCTTCATTGAAACTTTAAAATTATAATAATAGGTTATGTTGGTTGAAAGATCCTTCCAGCTGCCTCTGGCAGACCATGTTACATTGCTCTCGCCAGTTGCCTCAGAAGCGTTTCCCTGTCCGAGGTTTGTAACCGCTCCCCCAACTGTGACTGCTTTTAATACATCCCATTTACTCATAACAGCCCAGTTTAATAGATTGCCAGGAATGTAAATTAATGGCTTGTTTCTATTAGACACATCGTCGGCTGGTTTAGGGTTATAAGTGCCATCAGGATTTTTAATGGTGCCTGCCGTAGACCATCTTGTCTGTCCTCCTACACCAGCAGGGTTCTGATAAACGTAATAGCTATTGTTATCATAAAGTCCAACATATTTATAGCTTTGATTAAAATCATTAATTATTGTTTCATCATCAAGCTCAGACTGGGTAGCTCCCTCAGGCTTACAGTAGGCTGGTCTACCCATGTACTGGCTATTGTCAAAAATAACTATCAGATTTGGAAGTAGCTGATCCTGATCCACCATGAAAGGCGGAGTCCCCTGATAATCTTTATTTTCAGGAGCTGTGAGTGTTCCTGCGGTGATAAAACTGTATTTAAATACACCTATGAAAAAGAATATAAAAATGAAAAATCCAATAAGTCCTTTTCTAAAATTTAGCCCCTTCATTTTAGCTACCTCCTCCTACTCCTGCCACTTTTCGGTATATCCCCATAATATTGGACTTGCTACCCAGAGGGGATACACCTACGGAGTCAATGCTATAAAACAGTATTACACCACCTGCAGACATACCACCCCCAAGACCTTCATATCCGCTGGCAAACTCTCCACTTGTGCCGGAAGCAAACTCAGCGCTTCCTATTTTTCTTATGTCTATTTTTGCCTCACTGTTGAGAAGTTTTACTGTCAAATCAAGAGGCACATCAGATGCTGCAGGACCCATAAGCTCATCATATAAATTAGGATTATTAAAATCTACCAAACTGGAAGTAAATCTCTTTTTAACCACATCAGAAATACCCTTTTCACTAACTATCATATCTACAACACTACCCGCAATTGTTAGACCTCCGTCGGCTATATAAAATGCTTTTTTAGCCTGTTCAGAGTATGTGACCTGCTTAAGCCCTGTAGTAGTCAGGTCTAAAAAAGCCATTAACATAAAGCTCATTACCAGCATAAAAATTAACGCAGTAATTAATATGCTTCCTTTTTCTTTTTTCATAATCAACTCTCTCTTCTTAAGTTTCTCAGAGTAATGGTTGTGTTAAAAATTTCTCGTCTGTACTTTCTCAAATCTGCTGGTGGCTGATAACTTCTATCTCCCAGCACATAAGTGCGAGTATCATTTATTGAATCGTCTGGCACGTTACCCCTTACAAGAAGCCAGAGGTTTATCTGCTTTAACATGCTGAGATTGGTGGCATAATTAACCCCTGACACCACTAATGTATCACCTATATTATTCACCCAGCCATCTATAGAACCGTCATTATTAACATCCACGCCATATTGAAACTGAAGATCCTCCACATTTTCCAGAATAGGTTGATTCCCATTTGCCTCAAAGTTATTGCGTCTCAGAGTGCCTGTTGAGTCAACAAAATACCTGAGTATCTGAATACCATTAAAAATTGTTCCGTTTTTATGCGCATAGTTCAGACCATCTCCTGATTTGAAGGAGATAGTTTTTTTATCGGAGCTGACACCGTTTACGTATCTTATCTCCGAGTTGTCTCTGTCATTTATGGTTATATAATTGCCTACAGATAAGGTAGCTCTCTCTTTATAGCTTACCTTAATTGCTTCGTCTCCTATATCGGTACCCCCAACAGTGGTGCTTATAATTCCAAAAACGCCCTGAAAGTTACCTTTAATCCTTATGGCATCTGGACCAGTGGAAGAGTTTATACTGCTTACATGCCAGAATGAAACAAGGTTATCACCGTTTTTGAATTTATAGTCCTTATCAAGCATTCCTGCACCTGACATTCTTATCTCTCTTGCCATATAATCAATCACAGCCCTGCCAGCCTGTCTTATTTCTTCAATATCGCTGAACTTGCCATAGATTTTGGACTGGGAAACAAACACAGAGGCAAGAGATGCAATGAGGACAGAAGCAAGACCTACTACAATAATCAGTTCAACAAGTGAAAAACCCTTTGTCTCTTTCATATAATATCCTTCATTGGGGCAAAATAAATGTATCGTAATCCAAATGATGAGAAATACTGCCATCTTTCCAGCTAACTCTTACCTTTACGGGATATGGTCTCTGATTGGTAATGCTTATCTGAACCTGACTTTCAGGAATTTTTGAAATGATGGATTTAAAATAATCGTAATCCGACTTGGCAGGCTCATCTGAAGGAGCAGGATTTTTTGTATCCAGACCGCTGTATGATAAAATTGACGCATCTTCATAGGCGTTTGCTCTTATTCTTTCCAATATCTGCTGGGCTGTCAGCTGAACAGTGTGAGAATATTTGCTTCTTGACTGAATATTTAAAGATGTAGTCTGCATGGATATTACAGCCAGAAGCCCAACCGTAAGAATGGACATGGCAACTAAAACCTCAATAAGCGAGAAACCTTTATTTTTCAATTCTAACCCTCCCGTAAGCAGAGACTATGAGTTTTCTTGACTGATTACCATAAGCAAATAATATGGTTTCATTTGAACCAAGAACAATGCCAGTTGGTGGAAAACATACAGTTTTGTCATCTGAAGTTATCTGAAAGCTTTCATTAAGAGAAAGAGTTTGTTCCAGCTTCTCCCCCTCGCTATGAAGCTTGTCTCTATTGGAGTCTATAAACATTTTAAGCTTGGTACCTGTCCCTTTTGGAAAGGTTACACAAACCTGCTCATTATATTTAAGAGATACAGATTTTGCGAGCGAAACGAAAGATATCACCCTTTGCATCTCTCCTTTAACAATATATATCTCCCTGAGTCTTATAAAGTTAGGGAATCCTATTGTGGAAATAATTGATATTATCGCAATTATAATAAGCAACTCAACAAGACTAAACCCGCTTTTCATATGCCTGATTTAAGCAATTTTTTTGCCAATAAGATTTAGGGGTATAGAGGGATTTATCAGTTCAGATTGTCATTCTATCATAATAACTATATACTAAATTTAATGGTCTATCTTGAGGTGGCGCCTCTTAATAATTTTCCTAAAAACCTTGTTTACAAATCAGCGATTCCACAAGAAGAGCTGATGATTGGTAAGCTCGTTTTTGTTAAGGTAAAAGAAAAAATCCATCCAGCTTTTATAGTTAAGCTTCTAAATGACCATCCAAAAGAATTACCTGCCGAAAGAATTGGTGAGATATTGAGCCTGTCGCCCTATCCGCCCTTCTTTGATGAAAGGATGCTTTCCTTTTATCAGTTTGCAGCCAGTTATTATATGGTCAGTCTGTCAACGGTGCTTACCAGTGCATTCCCTAATCTGGGTTTTTTCAAAATCAGAGAGTCTCTGGATATAGGCGATGAAGAAGAGCTTTTTAAAAAAAGGGAGAATATTTTTTTCAGTAAGCCAAAAAAAATCAGTTTTTCCTATCTTGAAGAAGCCGATGATAGTCAGATAAAACTAAAGGATGAACAGAAAAAAGTATTTGATATTATTGTAGAAAAAGCAATAGACCGCCCTTTTCTGATTTTTGGAAAGACAGGAACCGGGAAGACCCTGCTTTTGCTTTATCTGGCAAAGTATTTTTATGAAAAAGGTAAAAGTGTGCTTTTTATGTTACCTGAGATAGCTCTTGCTCCGCACATTTACCGTCGTGCAATGATTCTTTTTCCTAAGGAGGATATACTTGTTTGGCACAGCAGTCTTACCAGTGCAGAGAGAAGATTTGTGCTTGAAACAAGTGCCCGTAAAAACTGCCTGCTTATAGGAACCAGATCCGCCATATTTCTGCCTCTTAAAGAGCTCGGATTAATAATTGTGGACGAAGAACACGATCAGTCCTATAAGAGCGATACTTATTTTGCCTATAATAGCAGGGATCTGGCTTTTGTATTAGCAAAGGTGTTTAAAGTGCCACTTATTCTGTCTTCTGCCACCCCTTCCTGTGAGACCTATTTCAAGGTAAAGGATGGACAGGTAGAGGAACTGAAACTTGAAAAGCCCATTATAGAAGAGAAAAAGGAGCTGATTTTAGTAAATACCGAAATCGAGGAGATGATAAATCCCTGCTTTTCAAAAAGGCTGATAGAGGAGATTGAGAAAAATTTGCAGAGCGGTGAGCAGAGCCTGCTCTTTATCAACAGAAGAGGCTATATCCCATATGTGTTCTGCAGGGACTGCAAAAATTTTCTCCAATGCAAAAATTGCACAGTTTCATTAACCTGGCATAAATCAAAAAATCTATTGATATGTCATCGTTGCGGCAGATCATTAAAGCTGCCTGATAACTGCCCTTACTGCAAGAGCAGAAATATAGGCTACTTCGGGATGGGTACCGAAAGAGTTGACGAGCTTATATCAGAAAGATTTCCAGATGCAAGGGTTTTAAAGATTGACAGCGACAGTCTGGAGAAAAGAGATTTTTTTAAAAAACATCTCGAAGGGCTTATTAGCGGATATTATCAGATAATTGTAGGAACCCAGATTATAACAAAGGGGATTCATCTGCCCAATCTTACCCTTGTGGGTGTTCTTTCGGGCGAACAGGGATTAAGTATTCCAGATTTCAGGGCTCAGGAAAGGGCTTTTCAGCTTATCACTCAGGTGGGCGGAAGGGCTGGTAGAGAGAAGAAGGGTAGAATTGTTATTCAGACAGCCCTTACGGATCTTCCTGTGTATAAACTTGCGCTGAATGAGGATTACGTAGAGTTTTATCGGCTTGAGACCGAATCAAGAAAGGTAGCAGGTTTTCCCCCTTTTAAAAGACTACTTGTGATAAAACTAAGCGGTCGAAATGAGCAGAGATTAAAAGAGCTTGCTTCAGAATTTTTTATATATTTTCAGAAAAAAAATAAAAACAGGCAGATAGATATATACCCACCCATGCAGGCGCCTGTTTATAGGGAAAAGGGACTTTACAGATATCAGATATACCTCAAGGCAGATAATCCTAAAAAGCTGATCAGAGTGGCTCAGGGGTTAAAAAGTGAGATGAAAATACCGTCAGATATAAAGGTTTATTTTGACATGGACCCTTATAATCTACTTTAATATTTCTGCCTCTCAGAGATAGATAATGACTGATATTATTTTAAATAAATTGTTTTAAAAAAGTTTTTTAAAAGATATAATTCTTTACTATGAGTCTGGTAGGCAAATTAGAGGACCTCGGATTAGGCGAGATTCTTCAAATAGTTGCTCTTAGCGGCAAATCGGGCATACTTCATATTAAAAGCAATAACCGCATAGGAAAAATCTATTTTTATAAGGGCAAGGTAATAAAGGCTTTTTCTGATGCCTACAGAGTAAATCTGGGTGAGGTGCTGATAAGAAAAGGTTATGTGTCCGCAGATGTTATCAAAAAGGCGCTTGAACGGCAGAGAGAGACCAATTACAGAGAAAAGCTCGGCACTCTTCTTATAAAAGAGTTTAACATACCTAAGGAGAAGATAGAGGAGTGTGTAATTGAACTGATAGAAAAATCCGTATTCAGCTTTTTTTACTGGTCTGAAGGGGAGTTTAAGTTTGAACTGACTGATGATATAGAGAGTGAAGCCATCAAGGTTGATCTGCTTCAGTATGACCTTACTCAGGGTAGAGGGCTGAACCCTCAGTTTCTTGCTATGGAAGGCTCTCGAATTATAGATGAATGCCGTAAGGATGGCGTTACTCGGGATGAATGCTACCACGAATTTGCTATCAAGGAGGATATTCAGGAAGAGACATCACAGCCGCTTCCTGTTACGGAGCCTCAGGTAAAACCAAAGATTGTTTATGTGGATGATTTTACGCCCCTAAGGATAGGAGTAAAAAAGATTTTTGAAGACCAGGGTTTTGAGGTCTTTGCCTTTGAGTCTGCGGAAGAGGCAGAAGAGTTTATAAACACCATAGACTCTAATCCAGTAATGGTTATAGCATCATTGATTGTTCCGAAAAGAGACGGGAGCGGCATACTGGGCGGGCTGGATCTTATAAGAAAAATTCGGCAGAGGGGGAATGTTAAGATACTTGCTGTTTCTGATTACTCTGTCAGAGAAGCAGAGGAGGAGCTGACAGCTCTTAATATCAGCCTCACTAAAAAGCCCAAAAGATCCCATATTACGAAGGAAAACATTAAAAGCGAGCTAAGTTTTTATGTAAAAACCCTTGAAAAAAACATGGAAGAGCTTTTCAGAAAAAGCGAGACTGACAACATAACTACAGAAAGCTGGGAAAGGGAGATAAAGGAAGAGTTTAATATTAAAGAGGAAACCAGGCCTTTAACCACCACACCTGGTTTAACCATTTTAAAATCCATCATGCAGGAGCTTACACAGGCAGTATCAGGAAATGAGATTATTCTTATGATTCTTCGGCTTGCCAGTGAGATAATGCCCAGAGGGATTGTTTTTGCAATTAAGGGGAACAGGCTGTATGGGCTTGGGCAGTTTGGTCTCGAACGGTTTATTGATAATCCCCAGAAGACTGTTAAATCTCTAACCTTTGAGATAGCTGGAAAGCTTAAAGAGGTGATTGAAATGAGATATCCTTTCAGAGGAAAACCTGAAAGTGATAGCTTTTTCACAGAGCTTTACAAAAAGATCGGGGATGATTATCCCACCGAAGTAATCCTATCGGTTGTTTATGCTGGCAACAAGCCGGTTATACTGTTTTATGGAGACAACCTTCCTCATAAAAAATCTATTGAAGATACCGACGCACTTGAGATATTTTTAACTCAGGCAGGAATCGTGATGGAAAGACTTTTAACTGAAAAGAAGGTATAATTTATATAAAAACCAAATTAGTATCCATGACCCAGCTGGAGGGAGGTTTATAAGATGGAGAATAAAAGGATAATGATTGTTGATGATTCAGCCTCTATGAGGTCTTTTATCATATCCTGTCTTGAAGATATAGATAATGTGAGTTTTTTTGAAGCCAAAACCGGTTTTGAAGCCCTCAAGGAATTGCCGAGAGGTGGCATTGCTCTGATTATATCCGACATAAATATGCCTGATATAAACGGACTGGAGCTTTTAAATTTTGTAAAAAAATCAGAATATTACAAAAATATACCGGTTCTTATGATATCCACAGAAACCAAAGAGGATGACCTGAAAAGAGCCCTTACCCTCGGTGCGGATGCTTATCTGACCAAACCATTCTCATCTCAATCGTTAAAAGATGAAGTAAAAAAACTTCTTAAGGTGTAGTGATGAAAGAAAATAAATCATTAAAAGAGTTTATTGCCGAATCGGAAGAGCTTTCAGAGAGTATTGAGAAAAAGCTTTTTGAGCTATCAGACCTTGTTGCAGAAGGGAAGGAATCGCCGGATCTGATAAATGCCATATTCAGGGATTTTCACTCTTTGAAAGGGATCTCAGGCATGTTTGGTTTTTCGAACCTCTCACGGTTAGCCCACGAGCTGGAGAGCTTTCTTGATAAGGTTAGGCTGGGCAAGGTAGAGATATCGGAAAAGGTAATAGACATAATTCTCAAAGGTAAGGAAATAATAATAAGCATAATTAAAAAGATCGTGGCAGAAGGAAATGATAGCTGGCAGATAGATGACTTTATGGAAAGCATCAGCCTTGTTTTTACAGGCGAGGCTGTTAAGGAGTCTGGATATGAATCTGTGATGAACAGTCTTAAAAATGTACTTACCGAATATGAAGAGCACAGGCTTTATGAGAATATAAAGAAGGGGAAGAATATATATTCCATTCAGTTTGTTTTTCTCATAGATGAGTTTGATGAGAAGCTTTCTGAGATAACCAATCTGCTGAAAGGTCACGGAGAGGTTATAAGCACGCTGCCCAAGCCATCAGACACTCCAGGTAATATTATATTTTCAATCCTTTTTGCCTCTGATGAAAAAGAAGAAAACCTGCCAATTAAAAATAAATATGTTTATGAGATAGAAAAGATAGGTAATTATTCGGTTTCAAAGGAGCAGAAGGATAAGGAGATAGTATCAGATTCAACTCAGGAAGTTAAAAGCATAAGCAATACCATAAGGGTGGATATCTCAAAGCTTGATTATCTGATGAATATTGTGGGCGAGATAGTAACACAGAAATCAGAGCTGGTAAGGCTTATTGATAGTATCAGAGGAGTGCTCCAGAAAAGTGAGCTGAATCTTAATATATCAAAGGCAATGACATCTCTTGAAAAAAAGATCAACGAACTTCAGGAAGCGGTAATGTCTGTCAGGATGGTGCCGCTTAATCAGCTTTTTGAAAAGCTGGAAAGAAATCTAAAAAAGATCTCCCACGAGATTGGAAAAGAGGTAAAGATTACCATAAAGGGCGGTGATACTGAGCTGGACAAGTTTATAGTGGAAGAGCTGGGAGATCCGCTTATGCACATTATAAGAAATTCTATTGACCATGGCATTGAATCAAAGGAAGAAAGAAAAGCCCTTGGCAAGCCAGAATACGGGCAGATAGATTTTCTTGCTTATCAGAAGGGGAATAATGTATTTATTGAGATCAGAGATGATGGAAGAGGTATAGATCTCGAAAAAGTAAGACAAAAGCTAATAAATATGGGAAAGATAAACAAAGATAGCGAGATATCCGATGATTACCTCATTCAATCTCTTTTTATGCCCGGGTTCAGTACAAAAGATGCAGCCAGCGAGCTGTCTGGAAGAGGTGTTGGACTGGATGTGGTGAAAAGCAATCTTTCAAGACTAAGAGGTACGGTTGATATTAAGACCAGAAAAAATGAAGGCACCTCCTTCATTCTCACCCTACCCCTAACTTTAATAATAGTTCAGGCAATTGTTATAAAAACATCATCAAAAATTTTTGCTGTCCCTATCAGCTTTGTAGAAGAGGTGGTGGAGATAGTCCCTCAGGATATTATAAAAATCTCAGGTGAAGATGCCATAAATCTCAGAAATACAGCCATACCGGTCATATATCTCGAGGATGTGTTTGCCTTTAACAGGAAACCTGAACATGTGAAGTTCCTTATTATCATAAGAGCTGGAGAAAAGCGGGTGGGGCTGGTTACAGAGGAGATAGTAGGACAGGGAGATATTGTAATTAAAAACATGGGCAAATATGTTAGGGTAAGAGGAATTGCCGGTGCCACGCAGATAGGATATGGTAAGACTATCCTTGTGCTGGATCCGCCAGGAATACTTGAAGAGGTGTCAAGAGTGTAGTGTATGTATGATTTTTTTGGATTAAAGAAAAAGCCCTTTTCTAAAACTCCTGACCCAGAGTTTATATATCTCAGTAAAAAGCATAAAGAGGCTTTAGCACGTATGCTTTACGGAGCAGAAGAAAAGGAGATAATTATCATTACAGGGGATATTGGCTGCGGAAAGACCACTCTGTCAAGAAAGCTTCTGGACTCTCTAAATGACGATTATGTCCCCTATGTAATTATTAACCCACGAGGAACGCCAACAAATTTTTTGAGAACCATAGTTAAAGGATTTTCAAAAAAAGAACCAAGATATTACAAAAAGGATCTTCTGGAGCAGGTTTACGAAATACTTTATAAATTTTATGAGCAGGGGAAGATCCCCATACTTATTATTGACGAAGCTCAGCTAATTAACTCAAGAGAAGTATTTGAAGAAATAAGACTGATTACCAATTTTCAGCTGGATGATGAGAATCTAATATCCATAATAGTTTTAGGTCAGCCCGAGCTAATGGCAAAGATGAAAAAAGGCAACTGGGAAGCATTCAGGCAGAGAGTGGGTTTTTTTTATCATATAGGTCCGCTCAGTGAGCAGGAGACAAAAGAGTATATTTTACACAGATTTAAAGTGGCTGGTGGAAACTATAACCCCTTTAAGGATGGAGTGGCAAAGATAATATACGATGCCTCCAACGGGATACCGAGAGTTATTAACCATATTGCTCAGAATGCATTATTAATTGCCTTTGAAAAAGAAAAAAAGTATATTGATATAGAAATTGCCCGGGAGGCAGCGAGAGAGATTATAAGCTGGTAGCTTATGGATATAGCAGAGATCAGAAAAAAGGCTAAGAAAAAAAAAGCAGAAACATTGGAACAGCCCAGGTCTGAAGAGAAGCTGTTGACAGAATCACCAGAGCTTCCGCCTGAGCAGTTGCCTGTCCTTCCAGTTGAAGAGGAGTCACCTGCTATAGACATGGAGATTTCTCTGATTGATGAAGACAGGCTCTATAAAAAATCTGACAGAAAAGAACAGACTGAAGAGGAGGAATATCTCTGTTTCAAGCTGGGAGAAGAGGAGTACTGTCTTGAGATAAAATATGCCTCAGAGATTACTAAATCTAAGGATATTACAGATGTGCCAAAGGCTTCGGATTTTATACTGGGTGTTTTTGCCATAAGAGGCGAGGTTCTCCCGCTTTTTGATATAAAAAAGCTTCTTGATATTAAACAGCACATCATATCAACAAAGGCAAGATTTGTTATTGTTAACTTTAACGGCGATAAGGTGGGAATATGTGTGGATGAGATAACAATGATAAGAAAAATACCACCAACCCTTTTAGAACAGACCCCCATCAACATTCAGGGTGCTAAAAAAGAGTTTATAAAAGGTATAGCTATAGTAGGCGGAAATACATTAAGGATAATAGATATTGAGAAGGTGCTGAGCTTTTAATATGGAAAAATACCTGACCATAAAACTTAATGAGGAGTATTTTGCCTTAAATATAAAAGATATCAGGGAGATAATCCCCTACTCCGTTCCCAGTCCTGTTCCCAATATGCCATCTTATATCTCCGGGTTAATACATCTTAGGGGATTTTTTCTGCCCGTTATAGATCTGAAAAAAATATTTGGCATTCCCGAGAAGAAGGGTTTAAAGAAAAAGATTGTGGTCATGTCGTTTTTAAAGAGAGTCATAGGAATAGATGTAGATGATGCAGAGGATATTATAACCGTAAAAAAAGAGGATATTATCCCCACACCCAATCTGATCACCCACATAAACTCCAACTTTTTTCTCGGAGGTTTTTACCTTAATGAGAAGATAATACTTATTGTGGACCAGAAAAAGGTATTCAGCGATATAAATCTCATCAGAGAAATATCAAAGGGGAAGCTGGCTTGATAATCTCCTGTCCACAGTGCAAAACCAGATATAAACTTAATCTCAGCAGTAATACAAAAGAAAACTATTCGGTCAGATGTAAAAAATGTTCCCATATTATTACCATCAGTCTGATAGATGAGGATCGTTCGGGAAAAAATATAAAAATTGTGATAGCTCATGATGATTTCAGAGTTGTAAATATCATCAAAAAGATAGTTGAAAAGCTTGATTTTTTAGTATTTTCCTCTGCTAACGGAGTGGAAGCCTATCAGCTTATTCAGAAGGAAAAACCAAATATAGCCATAATTGATGTAGCCCTGCCCGGTATGTTCGGGTTTGAATTATGTGAAAAGATAAAAAATAACCAGGAGCTTAAGGATACAAAAATCATTCTTGTGGCTTCCATTTATGACAGAACCAGATATAAAAGAAAACCACAGAATCTTTATGGAGCAGATGATTACATAGAAAAGCATCATATCCCCGACGAGCTTTTGTCAAAAATCATGGCGCTGGTTTCGAAGCCTCTTAAGATTGATAAGCCACCGGAGATTGACAGAGAGTTCATTAAAAAGGATGTGCTCAAAGATAACAGAGAAATACTTCTCGAGAATAAAGAGATAGATAAAATTATTAATGTTAAAAGAGAAACGATTAGACAGGCAGAGCATAGCTATATCAAAAAGGAGGATAATATTGAAGCTCGGGCAAAAAAGCTTGCCAGATTAATAGTTTCGGACATAGCCCTTTACAATCAGGAAATAATTAAAAAAGTTGATATAAACAATTATAAAGAGCTTCTTAAGATGGATGTTAACGATGGGATAAATCATTTAAAAAGTCGCATACCAGAAGTGCAGGACAGGGCGGCTGATTACATTCAGAATGCCTTTATAGAGCTTCTGAAAGAAGGTAATCGGATATGAACCAAGAGGATGTAATCAGGGAAGAAAAAATTAGAAAAAAGCTGGAAGAGATCAGGGCAGATTTTGCCCCCACAGAGGAGAATCTTAAATTTATTTATTCTGCCCTGTCAGACGAGAGCTGGCGTGTAAGAAAAGATGCTGTTTCTGTAGCCTTAGCCCATCCAGTTGATAAGGTAACGGATCTACTTATAAAGGGGCTTTTTTCGGAGGATAATGCAGGACTGAGAAACGCCTGTCAGGAAGCACTAACAAAAATAGGTGATCCTGTTGTGGATAAGCTTATATCCGCATTCGGAACTGCTGATTCGGACGTAAGAAAGTTTGTTCTTGATATTATTGGAGACATAGGCAACAGTAAATATACGGAATTTCTAATAAGTGCGCTAAAAGATGAAGACGAGAATGTGGTTATTTCTGCCTGCGAAAATCTGGGAAAAATAAAAAATCAGATAGCCATAGAGCCGCTTTTAAAAATGATTGATCCAAAAAACGAATGGCTTTCCTTTGTAATTCTTGAATCGCTATCACAGATAGGAAAACCCTTTGATGCTAAACAGATACTGCCATTATGGCAGATATCCCAGCTTAGAAAACCCATCCTTGATATTCTCTATATGTTTGATGAGGAGAGCCAGAAGGAGCTTTTAAAGAGGTCATTTCAAGAGAAATCCTTTTATATTCAGCAGAATGCGAGCAGGGCAGTTTTTCGTTTATTTAATAACAATAGCCAGATTCTACCCAAACTACAGGATTATCTCGGAGACACGATTACCTTTAATGAGAACTATCTGACTCTGCTAAAGGGTGTCAGGGAAGATGAACTTGTATATGCCCTTATCTCTTTCATATCGAGGGATCCACAATTTTTTGTAAACCTCATAGAAAAGGCTACCGATGAGACGCTTGAGTTTTTTGGAAGTCTGAGCAGCTATGGAAGATTTAAAAATTACAAAATTATTCTGGAGCTTATCAATAATTATGAGGGCAGAATTCAGGCATATCTTGCCTATCTAATCGGTTTATTTAAGATAGATGAAGGGGTAGAGGTTTTAAAAAATTTATGCAGATCAGAATATGGGCACACAAGACAGGCTGTGGCATTTTCTCTGGGCAGGTTAATACATGGTTTTGACATAGCCTGTCTGTTTGAGCTACTGGATGACAAATACAGGGATGTAAGAGAAGAGGCTATTAAATCTCTTTCAAAAATTATATCAAAAGAAAGCTTTCCTCTCGATCTGGCGTTTAATATCTTTGAAAGCAGGAACAAGGAAAAAATCATCTCCCTGTTATCACTGATGAAACGTATCGGCTACTTTAACGAGAAACTACTTATTATGGCATTAAGGGATATAAACCCTTCAGTTAGGGCAAGAGCTATAAAGATAATATCTGAGTTTAAACTTAAGGAGTATATTAACGAGGTTTTCCTGCTACTCACCGATGAGGAAGAAGAAGTTAGATACGAAGCCATCCTTTGTCTCGGTAATATTATTGATAACCCTGAAGAAGGAGAGTTTCTGGCTTCTTTCCTTGAAGATGAAAACAACAATATAAAAAAAGCAGCTATAAGAAGTATATTTAACATCTCGCCGGGTCTTTTTAAAAGGCTTGAGGATAAGATCTTTTCTAATCTGAATCCGCTTATTTATCTGCTATTACTTGATCTATTAAAGGAAGGAGCACCTGTTTCTAAAGAAAAACTGATTGATGCAGCCAAGAAGATAGATGATTACGATATTTACAGGGAGCTTCTCAGGGCATTTATTGATACAGGCGATTATGAAACATCAAAAAGGTTAATCACTGAGCTTGAGCGTGAAAAAGGAGCGGTTAGTCTGAAAGAGGAGTTTGATTTTTATTTTGGGGAAAAGGATTAATGTGGAATATTTCAGAGGGACCTCCATTAAATGCTGAAGATTTCGAACAGTTGAGAAACTTTATTAAAGAAAAGTGCGGCATCTACTTTGACGAGAATTCAAAATATATTATAGAAAAGCGACTTGGTGCAAGGCTTACGGAGCTAAAAATATCCTCTTTTAAGGAGTATCTGTTTT
>JBEQAF010000030.1:16596-22848 GCA_041640455.1 bacterium | reverse complement strand
TTAGTTCATGAGTTTTAAAACCAAGGGTGGTGGCAGCAAAAATGCTTGAAAAAACAATAACTGTATTAACTCCATCGGCATAAAAAAAGTAGCCTGCAAGAAATCTTCTTAACTCCTTTTCTTTAATAATCTTTTTCAGGTTTGCAATCATCAAGAATAGCCCTTTTTTAGAAGATGTGAAAAAACCTTCCAGCCTTTCATCTTCTGGCAGAAAAATAAATAAAGGTAAAGAAAAGATCAGGATGAAAAGCGAAACAGATATCCATACAAAACTAACGCTCCACTTTTCCATAATAAATAGCGCTATTATAAGAGAAAGTATAGAGCCCATGTAGCCTATGCCAAAACCCCATGAGGATACCCTCCCATAATAATTCTTGCTGGTAATCTGGGGCAGAAAGGCGTTGTAAAACACAAAGCCTGCCTCCATGCACAGATTTGCAAGAACAATGAGAAAAAAACCAGAAATTATATCTCCTCTTTTAAGAAAAGAGAACATAAATACGGCTATAGCAGATAGATAGGTAAAAAAGACAAGAACTCTTTTTCTTATCCCCGAATAATCGGCAATACCGCCTAATATCGGTGAGATTAAAGCTACAACTGCCATACTTACTGCTATGGCTCTTCCCCACCAGAGGTCTCCCAGCCCATCATGGTTACCAACTATATGGTTTGCATAATATACAGGGAATATGACCGCCGCAATAACGGACGAGTAGCTTGATACGGCAAAGTCGTAAATACACCAGCTCAAAACCTTTTTATTTAAAATAGCTGTTTTGACTTCCTTCTCCATTCAGAGATTTTACCAGAAAATAGTATTTTTTATCTAAAAATATGCCTATTTGACTTTTTTATAAAGTCTTTTATAATTTTTATGTAAGCCATGAAGGCTTAAAAACCTATGAAAGGAGGCTACCATGAAGGTAAAAAAGGTATCAAAGGTAACAAAAGGTCTCTGTAAGTGTAAAAGCTCCTGCTAACTCTGGCAGATAAGGGGAGATATTTCTCCCCTTTAAAAAAACTATGAGCCATCTTATCTGCAAAACATACTGTCCTTATTTCAGGGATGGAAAGGAAAATGTTGGTCATTGTCAGCCGCTAAAATTTTTTAAAGGATTAGATATCATTGAGAAGAAAGATTATGTTTTTAAAAACCTGTATAATGATCTAAAAACACTTTTCTGCCAGAAATGTGAATTTTTCCCTGATGACTGCGATTTCAACAACGGAAGTAATGGGTTGCCATGCGGCGCATATATATATACTGAATATCTTATATGGGCTGGTATTATAGATATTGACTGGATAAGAAGTGTTTCTAAGACTTTCTGACAATTTTATTCCCAGGCATCTCGAAAAACTCTATCTACTTGACAAGCAAACCGATGAGCTTTATGAGCTAAATGAGGAAGCTTTTTATTTTGTTGTCTCATTAAAAGATGGTATCCCCTATCAGGATGTTAAAGCCAAAAAATCATTTGTAAACAGGCTTTTAAAACTCGGTATTTTAACCTTAACCGAAAGAAAGAAAAAAAGACAGCTGATTATTAAAAAATCTCCCATCCCCTCCTTAAGATATCTGGAGATACAGCTTACCTCTGCATGTAACCTTAAATGTAAACACTGCTATCAGTCTGAAAAAAAGAATTATGAGCTTCCTTTTGAACCTTTAAAAAAGGTTTTAAAAGAATTTACAGATGCGCAGGGTTTAAGAATACTGCTATCGGGTGGAGAGCCGCTTTTGTATTCCAGATTTGGGGAGCTAAGCAGATATTTAAAAAACTATCCCGCCTATGTGGTTTTACTTACTAACGGCACTTTAATAACAGAAAAACATATTAAATTATTAAAAAATATTGATGAGATTCAGTTTAGCATCGATGGTCTGGAAGAAAGTCATGATTATCTGAGGGGGAAAGGCAGTTTTAAAAGATTGATGAAAGCAATCTATTTAATTAAAGAAAAGACAGACAAATCAATCTCCTTCGCCACCATGGTACATAAAAAAAACTTGAAAGATTTTCCTAAGTTAAGCAGACTTGTTAAATCACTAGGTGCAAAAGAATGGGGGATTGATTATCCTATACTTACAGGCTTTTTTAGTCTTAATAAGGAGCTATATCCTGCCCCGGAAGAGGCACTAAAAGTTATGAAATACCGTTTTGGTGCAAGCTATCATCTTACAGAGACAGATTCAGATTTTGCTTGCGGCACCCATCTTATGACCCTTCTTCCCGACGGGAGTTTTGTTCCATGCGGTTTTTATCCAGACCGTGCCTGGGGAAATATCAACTCTGGTCTTACAGAAGCTATCCAGAAAAGGAGTTTTTATAAACTTTCAGATATTTTGGATTGCAAGGGCTGTGAATATTTATATAATTGTAGAGGTGGTTGCAGGTTCAGGGCAGGCGGAGTGGAAAAAAAAGACAGCTTCATGTGTAAACTTTATGGAGTAAATACTGAAAAATGACTGATGCCATTATAACAGGGTTCAAAGAGCTTCATCCGGTCTGGCAGGCGCTAATTGCCACTCTTTTTACCTGGTTTCTGACTGCTCTTGGAGCGGCAGGTGTATTTTTCAAAAAGGATATAGGTAGAAAACCTCTTGATTTTATGCTTGGTTTTGCCGCTGGAGTTATGATTGCAGCAAGCTACTGGTCTCTCCTTAACCCCGCTATAGAGATGGCTGAAAATATGGGTCAGCCAGCGTGGTTACCTGCAGCAGTGGGATTTTTGCTTGGTGGAGTGTTTTTAAGAATTGTTGACAAAATACTCCCCCATCTTCATAAAGATTTAAGCCTTGACAAGGCAGAAGGTGTTAAAACAAGCCTTAGAAGAACTACATTGCTTGTTCTTGCCATTACTATTCACAATTTCCCTGAAGGGCTTGCAGTAGGTGTAGCCTTTGGAGCTTTATCATCGGGAATTGAGTCTGCATCCCTTGCAGGAGCTATTTCTCTGGCTATTGGTATTGGGATCCAGAACTTTCCCGAAGGACTTGCAGTATCAGTACCTCTTCGCAGAGAGGGATTGTCAAGATTTAAAAGCTTTTTTCTTGGGCAGTTATCTGCTATTGTGGAGCCTGTTGCAGGAGTTTTAGGTGCCATTGCAGTTTATTATGCTCAGCCCATGCTACCCTATGCGCTTAGTTTTGCTGCTGGAGCCATGATATTTGTTGTGGTGGAAGAGGTTATCCCTGAGGCTCAGAGAAGCGGAAATACGGATATATCAACTATGGGCTCTCTGATAGGCTTTACAATAATGATGGTGCTTGATGTGGCACTCGGATGAGAGGAGATAGATGATTAAGGTTTTTTTGTTTGATTTTGGCGGAGTCATATCAGAAGAAGGATTTAAGGAAGGGTTATTTGCCATTGCAAGAAGGCATGGTTTAAATGAAGAAGATTTTTATCTTAAGGCTAAGGAGCTCATATATGATATGGGCTATGTGGCAGGGAAGGCTTCTGAAGAGGATTATTTTAAGGAATTAAAAAAGATTTTCAACATTGGGGATCCCTCTGAGATTTTAAAAAATGATATTTTAAGCCGATTTGAGATAAGGGATGAGGTAATAGAATGGGTATTAAAATTAAGATCTGCAGGGTTTAAGACAGGTATATTAAGCGACCAGACAAACTGGCTATATGAGCTTAACGAAAGAGAGCCCTTTTTTGTATACTTTGATTATATTTTCAATTCCTACACTTTAAAGAAAACTAAAAAAGATCCATCCATTTTTGGTGACACGGTTATGAAACTGAACATCAAAGCAGAGGAGCTTGTCTTCGTTGATGATGATTCGGAAAATATTAAAAGAGCAAAAAGCTTTGGCATTCATACAATTCTTTATACTGGCTATGATGATTTTAACATTAAAATGAGATTTTTTTCAGAGATAAAAGATTAGGTTGGTTATTTTTTACCGCCTACGGTTATTTTCTAACCGAAAATTATGATTTTTATTGGGCTACTGGCATGAAATGCTTTAAAATCCTTTCTGTATTCTTGGCACAGTAATTGATATTTAAATAAAATCTAACTCAAATAGAGGAAATGTTATGAGATATGGAGAAGCTGGTTTTAACTTAGAAATTGACTTAAATACAGGTAATATTGAAAAAGTTGAAACTAACATAAAGGACACGGAGAATTATTTAGGGGGAATAGGTACTAACGCAAAGATTATCTGGGACAGAGTTCCGGCTGACTGTGACCCATTTTCGGAAGACAATCTTCTTATCTTCAGTACCGGACTTCTGGTGGGGACACCAGTGCTTGGCGCTAACAGAACTATAGTTTCTGCCATCTCACCTCAGACAAGGCTTATGGCTTTTTCCATGTCAGGCGGATTTTTTGCCCCTGAGCTTAAACAGGCAGGCTACGACAAAATAATTCTTAAAGGCAGATCTCCAAAATGGGTTTATGTATATATTAACAATGATAAGGTAGAGTTAAGAGATGCAAATCATCTTTTGGGAAAAAGCACCTATGATACAGCGGAAGCTATTAGAGACGAGATTAATGACCCGAGGGCTCAGGTATTTGCTATCGGGCTTGCCGGTGAAAATAGGGTATACTTTGCCTCCATCGAAACACACAGAGGAAGCATAAGTAGACTTGGACTCGGCGCTATAATGGGAGATAAGAGGGTTAAAGCAGTAGTCGTTAGAGGCACAAAGGATCTCCTTATTGCAAAGCCTATGGAGCTCATGCAGGAAAATTTGAAGGTCTTAGATTATATAAACTATAGACTCGCAAACCCCATCAAAGGTGTGCCTGCTATTCTTTCCTACATTGGATCTCCGCAGGAGATGAGCCTCCATGATGAAGAGTGGCATACCAATAATTTTGCATGGGGAAATGCAAGGGTCAGGAGAAAGGATTTCTGGAATCCTAAAATTGAGGAGGAATGGACTCACACACTGGAATCTTCGAGGAAAAAACTTATCAGCTGTTATAACTGCCCTGTAAGATGCGCAGGTATAATTGAGCTACCCGGCTTTCCTTCCTATGTGATGAAATGCTACTCCAAGATAACCTATACTATGGCAGCCATGGTTGATAGTCTTGAGTTTGGTTTAAAAATTGCCGCAAAGGCTCAACATTACGGTGTTGATGGCTTTACTGCTCCTCAGGTAATGGCTTTTGCAGTAGAGCTCTATGAGAACGGCATACTGACTGATAGTGACCTGCCTGATTTCCCAAATAATAATGCGGAGAGGTTTTTTTACTTGCTGGATAAGATTGTAAGAAGAGAAGGGATCGGGGAGGTACTTGCCGACGGTGTTTACTGGGCAGCAAGGCGCATAGGCAAGGGTGCGGAAAACTTTGACAGAAATACCATAAAAAAGCATGAACAGATCCCAATTAAACTGGGTATGCTGAATCCTATCTATTACATTATGTGGTCTACCGGTGAAAAAGTAAATATAACACAGATAGAGGGGCAGTTCCCTCAGGCGCCATTTCCCACAAAAGAGCTTAAGGAAGAGTATATCAGAGACTGGGTTCAGATCCCCTCTGGAAAAGAAGAAAAGTTTAAAAATTTTATTATGGAATGGGGAGAGGAGGGGAAAAACTTTCCCTTCTGGCCAGAACCTGAGCTGATAAACGATATAGTAGACTGGCAGGAAAGGATGCATTATATTGACGATTCATTAGGTCTTTGTGCTGGGCTTTCATCATTTCCGTTGAAACCGCCATATCATATTCACAATCTACCTAAGTTTGTAGAATATGCTACCGGTATTGAATATTCGGAAGAAAAGCTCTGGAATACAGCATCACGAGTAAGAAACCTTGTAAGGGCTGTGAATATAAAAAGAGGGCTAAGAAGAAAAGACGAGAAACCTCCTCAGGATCACTGGAAAAAAAGATTTCCTGAGTACGAGGAAAAGCTTATGGATGAATATTACAAATATAAGGGCTGGAATCGGGACGGGATCCCCACCAAGGAAACACTGAAAAATCTTAATCTTGATTATGTTTATGAAGATTTTATAAAAAATGGCATTCTGGAAGAGTAAAGGAGCTAATCTGTGGCAAAGAAAAAGATTAAGTTTATAAAGGTTGATCTGGACAAATGTCATGGTTGCAGAGCCTGTGAAGTGGCTTGCTCTGCCTTTCATTCAAAGCCCAAGTACAGCACCATAAATCCTGCCCGTTCCCGCATCAGGGTTGTAAGAGATGAGTTAAGAAATGTTTTCGTTCCTGTTTATGACAGCTTTTATGCACATGCAGACTGTG
>JBEQAF010000030.1:0-16586 GCA_041640455.1 bacterium | reverse complement strand
CAGGCGGGTATATATAACCGGTTCAAGAGAACAGAGCCCGGATAGAAAAGAGTATGTGGAATGCAGTTTCTGTGGTGCCTCATGTCCTTCCAGAGACCTTTTTTATGAACCAGACTCTGGTCTACCTGTAAAATGCGATATGTGCGAAGATGATCCTCCACTTGATGTGCCATGGTGTGTCAAGGTATGTCCAGTTGGTGCGCTTATTCTTGAGGAGAAAGAGGTGGATGAGATTAAAGAGCAGGAAGATTATGATGAAGTGGAGCTTGGAATTGATGCCTTAGCAGACAGATATGGCTGGGATAAGGTGCTTGATACCATAGCAAAAAAAATTAGCAAAGGATAAAGATGGAAACCGTAACACCCTTTAAAGAAGTTATTGAAGAGATAAGGGAGGCTGGTGGCGAGGCTACAAAATACTGCTACCAGTGCGGGAAATGTGATACTACCTGCCCTTGGAACAGGGTTAGAAGCTTCAGTATGAGAAGGCTTGTAAGAGAGGCAAATTTTGGTCTAAGCGAGATTGAAAAAGATGATATCTGGCTCTGCACAACCTGTGGTAAATGCCCGCAGCGATGTCCGAGAGATGTGAGACAGATAGAGGATATTGTGGCGGTCAGAAGAATTGCAACCACATATAATGTGTTTTCTGACACTGCTAAATCTATAAGAACAATTAGCTCCAATTTAAAACAAACGGGAAATCCATTCGGTGAGGATAGAAGTAAGAGATACAGCTGGAGTGCCGATTTAAATCTACCAGAATATACTGAGCATACAGACTATCTTTATTCTCCCTGCTGCTATCTAAACTATGATCCGAGACTTAAAAGAACTGCAAGGGCAACTACTAAGATACTCAAACGTTTTAACATAGATTTTGGGATTATTGGTGAAAAAGAAAACTGTTGCGGAGAAAGTATAAGAAAGACCGGAAATGAGGAGCTTTTTAAAAGGCTTTCAAAAGATAATATAAAAAACTTTATTGATAGTGAGGTTAAAAATATTCTTGTATCTTCCCCTCACTGCTATTATACCTATAAAAATGAATACAGTTCTTACAAAGTAAATTTTGAGGTCATTCATGTGGTAGAGCTGCTTTTTCAACTTCTTAAAAAGGGGCTGCTGAAGACTGAGAAGGAGTTTCCAAAAAAGGTGGTATACCACGACCCCTGTTATCTGGGGAGACATCTTGGCATTTATGATGAGCCGAGGGAAGTATTAAAATCCATAAAGGGGCTACAGCTTTTAACCATGGAAGAAGAGAGAGAAGATGCCCTTTGCTGTGGCATGGGTGGAGGAAGGGTCTGGATGGAGACCCATAAGGAAGAGAGGTTTTCAAATATAAGGATGAAGCAGGCGCTGGATGCAGGCGCAGAGGTGCTTGTTACGGCTTGTCCATACTGTATCACAAACTTTGAGGATACGAGGGTTGTAATGAATCTGGAAGATAAGATAGAGATAATGGATATAACAGAGCTTGTTTCGGAGCTTATTTAAAGGAGCTTTGCTAAATGACAAAGGCTTTCAGCAGTAAAGATTATTTAAAACTTGTTTTGGGAGAGAAAAATTTTGGTGACGTGATGGTAGTAGGTGGCGGCATATCTGGACTTCAGGCAGCATTAGACCTCGCCAATAGCGGCTTCAAGGTTTATCTGGTGGAGAAGGAGCCCTCTATAGGCGGTCATATGGCAATGCTTGACAAGACATTCCCCACCAATGAGTGCTCCATCTGAATACTGTCGCCCAAGCTGGTCGAGGTCGGCCGGCATCCCAATATAAAGGTTTATAGCTACACGGAAATAGAAAGTGTAGAAGGGGAAACTGGTGACTTTATAGTTACAGTAGTAAAGAAGCCGAGGTATGTAATTCAGGAGAAATGCACAGGCTGTGCCATCTGTACCGAGTACTGTCCAGTAAAGATACCTGATGTGTTTAACCTTGACCTTTCCAAAAACAAGGCTATTCATGTGCATTTTGCTCAAGCCATACCTCTAATTGCTTACATTGATAAAGAGTGTATTTACCTTAAGGAAAAAAAATGCCGTATCTGTGAAAATGTATGCGAAAACAAGGCTATTGACTTTAACCAGAAGGCTGAGAAGGAACAGATTAAAGTCGGTGCTTTAATATTATCAACAGGATATGAGCCTTTTGATGCGAGCTTGCTTAAAGAGTATGGTTACAGAAGGTTTAAAAATGTGATTACAAGTATGGACTATGAAAGGATATTAAGCTCTACAGGTCCCTACGAGGGTGAGATAAAAAGACCTTCCGATCTGAAACATCCTCACAGGATAGCGTGGATTCAGTGCATAGGTTCCAGACAGGTAATTAAAGGAGGTAACAGTTACTGTTCATCAGTCTGCTGTACTTATACTCAGAAACAGGTAATTCTTACAAAGGATCATATAAGCGATGCAAGTTGCACTGTTTTTCATAATGATATAAGAGCCTTTGGAAAAGACTTTGAAAGATATTACCAGCGGACTAAGAGCCTCTCAGATGTAAGATTTATAAGAAGTTATGTGTCGGTAGTAAAGGAGGATAAAGAAACAGGAAGGATATCTATTAGATACTCAACACCTGACAGAGGAGTTATTGAGGAAGAGTTTGATATGGTTATTCTGTCTGTAGGGATGGCGCCTCCAAAAGATGCGGAGATGCTGGCTCAGAAGCTCGGTATCAGTCTAAACAGGCATAAGTTCTGTGAAACAGATCCAGTATATATTACAGAAACAGGTAAGAAGGGTATCTATGTAAGTAGTGCCTTTATCTCACCAATGGATATACCTGAAGCTGTAGTTACAGCAAGCGCAGCCGCATCAAAGGCAAAAGAGCTGTTAAAGGCAAGAAGAAACAAGCTTTCCACCAGGAGGGTCTATCCGCTTGAAAAGAACGTCAGTCAGGAGACACCGAGAGTAGGTGTATTTGTTTGCGCCTGCGGAGCCAATATTGGGAGAGTGGTTAATATAAATGAAGTGGCGGAATATGCTAAAACTTTGCCCAATGTAAACTATGTTCAAACCCAGCTTTTTTCCTGTTCAACCAGTTCAGCCAGAGAGATTGCCGATGCAATAAAAACCCATAATCTTAACAGAATTGTGGTAGCTGCATGCACGCCAAGAACCCATGAACCTACATTCAGGGATTCATTAAGAGAAGCAGGAATTAACCAGTATCTTCTTGATATGGCTAATATTAGAGAACAATGTTCCTGGGTACACTCAAAAGAAAAAGACGAAGCCACAAAAAAGGCTAAAGATCTTGTTAGAAAGTCAGTTGCAAGAGTTTTAAGGTTAGAGCCTCTTTCCGAAATATTTCTTCCTATTGATAAAAGGGCTGTAGTAATTGGTGGTGGGATTTCGGGCATGACCTCAGCATTAAATATTGCCAATCAGGGATTTGAGGTGTATCTGATCGAGAAAGACAAAGGACTGGGTGGGATGGCAAAAAATATTTATTTTTCACTAAACGGCACTGAAATTCAGGACTATCTAACTTCTCTGATCTCCGAAGTTTATAAGAACCCGCTTATTCATGTAATTGAAGAGGCAAAAATTCTTGATTCTACAGGCTATGTTGGCAATTTTACAACAAAAGTGGAAAGCAGGGGAAAAACCTATGAGATAAAACATGGAGCTATAATCATTGCTACAGGAGCTCAGGAATATAAACCCAAAGAATACCTTTACGGTAGCTCTCCGCTCGTTTTGACAAACCTTGAGTTAGAAAGAAAAATTTTTAATAGAGACAGTGATATTTTAAATGCCGAAAGTGTATGTTTTATTCAGTGCGTTGGCTGCAGAAATCAAGAGAGAAGCTATTGTGCTAAAATCTGCTGCTCCCAGTCTATTAAAATCGCACTGAAATTAAAAGAGTTAAAAAGAGATATGGATATCTTTATACTGTTCAGAGATATGAGAACCTATGGGTTTTATGAGGATTATTACAGGGTTGCCGCTGAAAAGGAGGTTAGATTTATAAGGTTTGAACCTGACAATGCGCCTGTAGTAGAAGAAAAGGTTATTTCTGGAAAAAAGGTAGTTAATATTACTCTATTTGATGAAATACTCCAGAAGAACATTGAGCTTCAGGCAGATTTTCTTTCCTTAGCCGCAGCGGTAATACCCAATGAAGATAATAACTTCCTTGCTCAGTTATTTAAGATTTCCCTGAGTATAGACGGATTTTTTAAGGAAGCTCACGTAAAATTGAGACCTGTTGATTTTGGAACTGATGGTATATATCTGGCAGGTACGGCTCATTATCCAAAGACAATCAGCGAGTCTGTATCTCAGGGGCTTGCTGCTGCTGGAAGGGCATCTGCTCTGCTATCCGCGGACAGTGTTTCTGCATCTGGCTCCATCTGTGAGGTAGATGAGAAAAAATGTATAGGCTGTGGAGCCTGTGCTGCTGCATGCACTTACGGCGCCATTGAACTTAAAAAAACACAAAAGGGGTTAAAAGCTATAGTCAATCCTGTTCTCTGCAAAGGGGATGGGCTTTGCAACGCACTCTGCCCTACAAGTGCTATTCAGTTAAAGCACTTTAAAGATGAACAGATCGACTCTGAGCTTGAAGAAGCGCTTAAAGGAAAAAAGGGATTAAGATTTAAAAAAGCAGTATAAACAGGAGGTATAATGTTTAAGCCAAAGGTTGTTGGCTTTGTCTGTTACTGGTGAGGGTACGGAGCGGCTGATTTAGCTGGAGTTTCCAGACTACAATACCCAACAGACATAAGACTTATTAGAGTAATGTGCACAGGCAGAATAGACCTTGCCTTCATTGTAAAAGCCTTTCTTGAAGGAGCAGATGGGGTCTATATTGCTGGATGTAAGCTTAACGAGTGTAACTATACAACTCAGGGAAATTTTTACGCTCTTAATATTTCTCTTCTTTTTAAAAGAATTATGGAACATATTGGCATAAAAAAAGAGAGGCTTAAGATTGATTTTCTCTCTTCAAGCGAGGGACAGCATTTTGCCGAGACCGTTTCAGAATTTATAAAAACCATCAGAGATATTGGTCCCATTGGAGAGATTGAACAGATAGACAGCGATGAGCTTTATCATAAACTTTCTTATATTCTGGAGCTTGTCCCCTACCTTAAGATTGCCACAAGAGATAAACTTCTTCAGAAAATATCAGACGAGTCTCAATGGGACGGGCTTTTTACTCTTGAAGAGGTTCAAAGGTTAATTAATGAACCGCCAGTATACTGGATTGACCCCGAAAGATGCGCTGCCTGCACACTTTGTGCCCAGAGATGTCCCGTTGATGCTATAGATGGGGGAAAAAACAAAATACATATCATCATTCAGGAAAAATGTATCCGCTGTGGTACCTGCTTCGCTGTCTGTCCTTCAAAGTTCAGCGCAGTAAAAAAGCTCTCGGGAGAAAAGGCACCCGATCCTATTCCTGAGGAGAAAAGAGTTATCAAAAGGGCTCAAACAGGATAGGAGATGTATTATCTTTCTGTTGATTCAGGTGCTCGTTATACCAAACTTATTCTTTTTAGAAACATTGATGTTCTGGGGAGAAAAAAGTTTTTAACCTCCTATAGTAGTTCAGATATTGAAAAACATGTTAATGAACTTTTAGCCCGGCATGGTTTAACATTTGTTCAGATTAATCAGGTAATAGCTACGGGATCCTATCCAGAGTTTATTGGTTACCCAAATTTACATTTTTCTGATTCTAAGGCTGTTGCAAGGGCACTAAATCAAATTAACCCTCAGGTTAGAACAATTATTGACATTGGTTTTGAATCATCAAGGGTTATTAAGATCAATGAATCAGGACATATTATTGAGAGCCTGTTAAATGAAAGATGTGCAACCGGAGCAGGCTCCTTTGCAGAATCTCTGGCAATATCTCTTAACATGACCTTAGAAGAGTTTTCGAGCGCCTTGCCAGCTGAAGACAAGAAAATCTCTATCTCTTCTCAATGTGTAGTTTTTGCTGAGTCAGAAGCGATCTCTCTAATTCATTCAGGTGTGGACAGAAGAGATATTGCTGCGGCGGTCAATGAGTCACTCGCAAACAAAACAGCTACGCTGGTCAGAAGAGCCGGCCTGGAGGAGAAGCTTGCCATTGTCGGCGGGATGGCTTATAACTTCGGATTTGTGGCTTCAGTAAAAAACATTCTGCATTTAGATGATATATTTATTCCAGCATTTCCAGAGTTTGTGCCTGCCTATGGAGCTTTTTTACTTTATATGGATGGTGATCGCTGATATGTCAATCTCCTTTGATGCCTTTAACTGGAAAGAACAGATATTTATTAATAAGGATCTGAACTTCCGTAATGGAAAGCTTGTCACATGCGGCATTGATATCGGTTCAGTAAGCTCCAAAGCATTAATACTGGTTGACGGACAGATCTTTGCCTACAGTATAGTCCGAACATCATATAATAGCGAGATAAGTGCAGAGCGAGCATTTGGCAGGCTAACCGAAGAGACAGGCATAGGCATTAATGATTGCAGATACATAGTTAGTACCGGTTACGGCAGGGTTCATGTCCCTTTTGCAAATAAATATTTTACAGAGATAAGCTGTCATGGTAAAGGGGCGCTTTATGCGGGCGGACATGATGTTCGCACCATACTTGACATGGGCGGACAGGACTGCAAGGTTATAAAAATCGATGAAGAAGGCAGGGTACAAAATTTTTTAATGAATGACAAATGTGCGGCAGGAACAGGAAAGGGCATAGAGATGATGGCGGAGCTGCTTGAAGTGCCCATTGAGGAGATGGGCGAAAGATCCTTTGATATTATCGAAGAGCCTCAGTCAATAAGCAATGTTTGTGTCGTATATGCCCGTTTTGAAGCTATCAGGCTCCTAAAAAAGGGATTTTCAAAAAATATGGTGATCGCTGCATATCTTAAGGCTATGGCAGAAAGAACTGCTACCTTGCTTATGAAAGCAAGTGTAGAGCCCCAGTTTTTTATCAGCGGCGGGATCAGCAAAAATATAGGTGTGGTAAAAAGGATTGAGAATATTATTGGCATTAGTGCTATTAAATCTGAGCTGGATTCACAGATAATAGGGGCTCTGGGAGCCTCACTGCTGGCAAAAAAAATTTATGAACAAAAGCTTTAAAGGAGGTTTTCCATGCCACTTTCAAGAAAGCTATTAATCATTGACCTTACTGATAAAAGCTGGAATATTGAGGATATACCTCTTGATCTGCGTAAGAAGTACCTGGGTGGACGTGGATTGAACATGCATTACCTTACAAAACTGACTGATAAAAACACTAACCCGCTTGGGGATGATAATGTAATTATTATAGGTTGCGGGTTACTTAATGGAATTTATTTCGGCAGAATGAATATTTCGGCAAAATCTCCAGAAAGTGGCTATCTCGGGGATTCTAATATTGGCGGATATTTTCCGACTGAGCTCTCAAATTGTGGAATAAGTCATATTATTATTAAGGGAAAAAGCTCAAAACCTGTTTATCTTTATATCAATGATCTTCGGGTTGAATTCAGAGATGCAGAAAGGCTCTGGGGGCTTGATACCTATGAGACCCAAAAGGAGATTAGAAAGGAGCTGGATAGCTCCGCAAAGATTATCTGTATAGGACCTGCTGGAGAGAATCTGGTCAGGTTTGCATCTATTGCATCAGGATATAAAAGCATGGCGGGTAGAACGGGGCTCGGCGCTGTTTTTGGCAGTAAAAACCTTAAAGCTATAGCAGCCTGCGGCTCTTATGGATATTCTGTATCAGATCCTGCTAAGCTGCAAGATCTATTAAAATCAGTTACAGAAAAGCTATTGAAAACAGGCTGGGCAAAAGCGCTCGGTAGGTTTGGATCACCTCTTTTACTTCACTACGCCAACGAAAAGGGATTTATCAGCTACAGATATCATCAAAAAACTCATATTGGCAGATTAGCAGAAAATCTTGAAGCAGAGGCTCTTGACAGATATGCAACTGGAATGGTTGCCTGTAGCGGATGTCCTGTGCATTGCAGGCACAGGTATGATTCGGACTCAAAATTTGGGAAGCTTAAAGGTGAGGGACCCGAATATGCCTCCGTCTCATCCTTTGGTAATCAGATTGGTAACCTTGATCTTGAAGCAGTTCTTCATCTGGTAGGGATCTGCAACAGAATGGGGATTGACACCATATCAGCTGGCGGTTATATCGGCTGGCTTATGACCCTCTATGAAAAGAATATTATTACAAGAGAACAGATAGGCTATGGACTTGAATGGGGGGATGTGTCAGCCATTGAAAGACTTCTTTATCAGATAGCAAGGAGAGAAGGTTTTGGAGATATTGCAGCAGATGGAGTTTTTGCTGCGGAGAAATTACCTGAGGAAGCTAAAAAATATCTGATGCATATTAAAAATATAAGTATTGAGATGACCGATGAAAGGACTGTTAAGTCTTTTGCTTTAGGACTTGCAACGGCTTCAAGAGGATGCTGCCATATGAGAAGTCGTGTGTCTATTGATGTGGTTCAGTATCCGAGGGAGCTTCTGGCAAATTTTTACGGTGGTGATGTGGGAAATGGTTATAAAGATTACACTGGTAAAGCCCTTATGGTGCACTGGCATGAAATATTTAATGCCATGGTTGATTCGGCTGGTATCTGCAGGTTTGCCAGCGTGTTCAGCAGCATTAATGCCATTGATTACAATGATATCTCTCATTTTATAGAGGCTTCAACGGGTTTAAAAATTTCTCCAGACGAGCTTAAGATCATAGGTGAGCGAATATATACTCTTGAAAGAAAATATATCACCGATTTGGGAATTTCGAGAAAAGATGATACTCTTCCCGATCATTACTTTGATGTACCCATACCTGATGGACCATCAAAGGGTGAATATATTGACAGGAATGAGTTTCAAAATCTTCTTGACCAGTATTATGATTTACATGGCTGGGATAAAAATGGGATCCCCCGTCAAGATACCATCAAAAAACTGGGCATTTTATAGTTTTTAGATTTTACTTTTTTGACTTTTTAACCATCCTAAAATATACTTTTAATAAAAAGTTAGGAGGGGACCTATGCCATATTTTGTAATGTTATCCAATCTGACAGATGAAGGCAGAAGAACAATCAAATCCAAGCCTGAAAGGATAAAGGAGGTTAATAAAGAGATTGAGCTTTTAGGTGCCAAGGTAATCAGTCAGTACGCGATACTTGGTGGATATGATTTTATAACCATCCTTGAGGCAAAAGACAACGAGACAGTGGCTAAAATTTCTATTGAACTCGGAGCAAGAGGAACTGTTCAGATAAGCTCCCATCCGGCTATCCCTGTAGATGAGTTTATAAAAGCCATCAAATAACCTATCTTCCCATCCTTAGATAATAAAAAAGGGGATGATTAAAAAACATCCCCTAACCAATATAAAAAATAAACAAAAAATAAAAATTAAAAAACTACTTTTTCTCAGGTGCGGGCGCAGGAGCTGGTGCAGGTGCAGCCTTAGATGTGGACTGCTGCTGAACTGCAGGTGCGGGTGCTGGTGCTGGTGCGGGTTCTTCTTTTTTCTGACATGCAACGAGAGCCATGCCTGCTACCAGAATTGCCAATACAGAAGACGCAACAAATTTCTTCATTTCAAAATCACCTCCTCATGTTGGATTAAAAAAAACAAAAAGGCTGGGGCTTTTTTAAGCCCCCAGCCTTTTAAGACTGATATATTACATGATTATTTCTTTTCTGCACCTGGATTAAAAATATTTCCACAGGAAGCACCGCTTTTAATCTGCTCATGAACCTTTGCTCTGATAACATCAATAACGAAATTTAGAGCGGCATCTTTATCTTTGTCTTCATAGATGGTTTCTATTAGCTGTTGTTCTTTCTCATCCAATGTGATAGTCGCCTTCATAGAACTCCCCCTTTGTTATTATTTAAGTTCTCTTCTGTCTGCCATATCAAAGAGCTTTCTCTCTTTCTTCTGATGAATATTGAGAGCAACTCTCTTTTTGTTAATATGGTCTATCATGAGCTGGGCAATCTTTGATGCCTCTGTTGCAAAACCCCATTTGCCTCCGAGATCCTGTTCAATCTCATTGAAGAGATAGTTGTGGAACTTAGTGCCTTCTATGGTTGGGAAGGTAACACCAAATACGGTAAATACACCCGAACCTACAAAATACTGACCTATAGCTATAGCCTTTTCACTCATATACTCAGGGGCTGCACCTGCGGCAGGAATATCAGCTATATCTTCTCCTAATCCGCCTTCAGCTATTATATTACATGCGGCAACAAGTATTCTACTGTTGTCAACACATGAGCCTGCATGGAGGACGGGGGGAATACCTACCGCCTCACATACCTCTCTTAACCCCGCTCCAGCATATTTATAAGCTGCTTCAGGGGTCATAAAACCTGCCTTACCACAGGCTGTAGCAGAGCATCCTGTCTGCACAACAAGAATGTCGTTGGCAAGAAGCTCTTCTACGAGAGCCAGATGCACTGCATCATGTTTTACCCTCGGGTTATTGCATCCAACAACACCTGCAATACCTCTAATTCTGCCATTGATAATATTATCGTTTAGTGGTCTGAATGAGCTTCTGAAGCTACCACCAAGCATATACTCTATGGATTCGTTGCCAAAACCCACTACAAGCTCCTGAGTCTTTGATGGTATATGAACTTTGTCTTTTAATCTCCTTGTAAAGTTGTCACAGGCATCCATCAGTATTTTCTTGGCACTTGGAAGAGGATGATGGTCGTCAAACTCTACAAAATCTGAATCTGTAATCTTACATCTCGTATTTGTTGTAACTATTCTTGTGTGATAACATTTTGCAACCTCAACCAGACCCTGCATGATGCACTGAACATCTACTACCATTGCTTCTACAGCACCTGTTACTATGGCTGCTTCGGTCTGCATGAAGTTACCAGCATATTTTACACCGTGTCTTACAAGAATCTCTGCACCAGAACAGCACATACCTACCAGATTAACTCCATTTGCTCCTTTCGATTTTGCATAAGCAGTTACTTCAGGATCCTGAGAAGCCGAAAGCAGTGCTTCAGCAAGTACAGGCTCATGCCCGTGAATGATAACGTTAACCATATCTTCTTTTAAAACACCAAGATCTATCTCTGATTTCTTTGGTGACTGGGTGCCAAACATGATATCCTGAAGATCTGCGGCAATCATAGATCCGCCCCAACCATCTGCTAAAGCTGCTCTTGTGGAAGCTAAAATAATGTTTTTATAATCCTGATCGACCCCCATGTGCGTCCTGTGCATAAGCTCCATAATCTCTCTCTGAACACCTCTTGTAAGAACGCCATTCTTTTTCCAGATCTCCTGTCTTTTCTTAGGTGCCCATTTAAAGTGAGAAAGCTCGCCTTCCTGCTGGGTAAAATCTTTTAAATAAAGCTCGCCAAGCTCAATGGCAATGTCCTTAACAGACCTACCCTCTGTTTTGATACCATTTCTCTTTGCTACTGCATAAAGCTTTTTCTCATCTTTAATCTCATAGCCCTCAACCTCACCTTTGGCAGCTGCCAAAAACACATAAGTGGTGGTAAGCGCATGGTCGCTGTGTGCAGCTGCTCCTGAAGCTACCATTCTTGCAAAGTTTCTTGCCTGAATTGTGTTGATATCGGCGCCACAAACGCCAAGCCCACTACCATCCTTAGGATTTAATCTACAGGGTCCCATGAAGCAATGCTTGCAACATGCTGATACAGCACCTATAGGACAAGCCTTAACCTTTTCGGCTCTGTCGAAAGCTGTTTCAATCTTTTCCCTGCTTGCTTTTTCCAACAACTCGGCAGTCGTTGGAGACACTGTTCTTGGATGCTCTGACATACTCTCCCCCTTCTTACTATGTAAATAATTATTCTGCTCTAAAAACTAACTTTAAGACTATATTACATTTAAACATAATGTCAAGAAAAATTATTTTTTTATATTACCATAAAATAAAATTTTTAAAAACAGATTTTGCTTGACTATTAAGCTATGTAAGTTGTAATATTTCTAATACTTTATGGGGCTGTAGCTCAGTTGGGAGAGCGCTTGAATGGCATTCAAGAGGCCGGCGGTTCGACTCCGCTCAGCTCCACTTATCCTTTAAAACCTGATTGTTCTGCCATGCTAAAAATCTAATGTTTGCTAAATAAAACTAAAGAGTTAAAAAAGAAATTATCCTCAAGGTTTATCAAGCAAACAGAATAACATATTTTCCTTGACAATATACCTGTAATTATTTTAAAAATTAAAACAAACTTAATTTAAGGAGGAAAGTATGTCAGCAAAGATTATCAGCGGTATCGAGATTGCCGCTCAGATCAGAGAAGAGATTAAAAAGGAGGTTGAAGAGCTTAAAGCCAAAAAGGGGGTTACTCCCGGACTTGTAACCATTCTTGTAGGAAACAATCCTGCATCGGTTAGCTATGTCACAGCCAAGCAGAAGACAGCAAAGGAGCTTGGCTATTACTCAGTTCAGGATGACCAGCCTGCAGATATCTCAGAGGAAGCCCTTTTAAAACTAATTGATAATTATAATAATGATCCAAAGATTCACGGGATACTCGTTCAGCTTCCCCTGCCAAAGCATGTTAATGAAAATAAGGTTTTATACGCCATAAACCCTGACAAGGATGTGGATGCCTTTCATCCTGTAAATGTGGGAAGGTTAGTTATCGGTGAAGCAAAGTTTTACCCCTGCACCCCCTATGGTGTTCAACAGATGCTTATAAGAAGCGGTGTAAAAGTTGATGGTGCTGAGGTTGTTGTTGTAGGTAGAAGCAATATTGTAGGAAAGCCCATCGCAAACATGCTCCTGCAGAAAGCACCTGGAGCCAATGCAACAGTTACTATCTGCCACACAGGTACAAAAGATCTTGCCTATCATACCAAAAGAGCCGACATATTAATCGTAGCAGCAGGAAAACCAAATGCCGTTACTAAAGATATGGTTAAACCCGGTGCTGTTGTAATAGACGTGGGCGTTAACAGAATAGGAACAACCCCTGAAGGGAAGGCAAAACTTTGCGGAGATGTTGATTTTGAAGGAGTTAAGGAGATTGCCAGTATGATTACTCCTGTTCCAGGTGGAGTGGGACCAATGACAATTACCATGCTTATGCTTAACACACTCAATGCAGCAAAATTTGCAGCAGGTTTGAAATAAACTATTTTGAAGGGCTGTCTACTATACAGCCCTTCATTTTTTTATGATTGACCAGGTCTTATTAAGAAATTCTTTTACAGAAGAGCTCAGACTGAGCTTCAGTCTTTTAAAAAAACAGAACATACAGCCACGTATTTTTATTCTGTCTATTGGTGAATCTGTTACTACAAAAATTATCTCAGAAAAAATGAATCTTTTAGGTAATGAGCTTGGTGTTAATACCGATATAACTTCCATTGTGGAATCTTTTACAGAAGGGGAGATTTTAAAAATTATTGAAGAGGTGAATAACAATCCCTATGTTCAGGGGATTTTTCTAAATATTGCTCCCTCAACGGATATTAATACTCAAAGGATCTATTCTCACATACATTTTATGAAAGATGTGGCATTTGTGACACCTCTCAGTTCGGGCATGTTTGTGACTTCCAGTCATAGACTAATGCCTCCAGAAATTATTGCCCTTCCCGAATTTGTAAAAGCAAGCAAAGTAGATTTAAGAAATCTCAGCCTGACCATTTTAGGCGGTAATGATCTTTTGAGTAAACTTTTAGCAGTCTGGCTCATAAAAGAAAAGATTGGCTTTAGATTTATTAATTCAGATTGTGCCGATACAAATCATGCTACTGACCTTCTAATAATTACATCCGCCATAGATGAGTGGTCAGTATTTAAAGCCTTTTCTCCAAAAATGGTGATAGATCTGACTTTAGAGGGGCTATCCGAAGAGCTGGCAAAAGAAACTTTTAAAGATGCTAACTTTATTTCCTTTAAAAAATCAGGTATTTATGAGCTTTGCATATTTTCAAACCTTCTCGAGACAGCGCTCCTTTTTGAAAAGCCTAAGATTTAGATCTGTTTTTAAACCAGATGGTCTGTTTGAGAACTCCCATAAGTATTCTCACCTCCCGCTCATTTAGAAGAGCCCTGTCATAGATATTTTTTAAAACTTTAAGAATCCTTTCGGGATTTATTTTATCCAGAAATCCTATCTCAAGATACACCTCTTTCATTCGCTCATACAATCTTTCCATGCTCTCTTTTGAAGCAAGAACCCGCTTTGATGGCTCATAGCTGTGATACTGCTGAAAAATCTCATACAAAACCACAGCTACTGAGTGAGAAAGATTTAGAGATGAATATTTTTTTGAAGTCGGTATTGTCAAAGAGAAGTTGCAAAGGGAGATCTCCTCATTTGATAAGCCTCTGTCTTCGGGTCCAAAAAGTATACCTATTTTGTTTTTCTGGGATAGAGATATGATGTTTCCAAGATCTCTTATGTTCAGTCTTTCAGGTATCTCTTTATGTTTTTTCCCGGTTGCTCCTATTATAACATTAAGATCCTTAATTGCCGATTGGAGGTTACTAAAGATCTCTGCCCCTGAAAGAACATCCTCTGCATGAACGGCCATTTTTTTTGCTTCGAAGGTCTCAGTTATTTTTTTCTTGGTTACAATCCTTAGCTTTTCCACATTGAAGTTCTTTAAAACTCTTGCAACAGAGCCCACATTTCCTGCCTTTTTGGGCAGAAGAAGTATTATATAGATATTATTTAGCGCCTCCATAAAAGCTATAATACTTTAAATCATTACCATTAAAAAGATTTTTCTGAAATTTTATTGTTTATGTAATATAATCCTTCTATGCCACTTTTATGTTTGCTCTTAGTAATATTTTTATCCCAGAACGTCTCTGCTGGCGAGTTCGGAAAAGATATCTCTGCTGTAAAAGAGGATGTAATGATGTTTAGACTCAAGGAGAGCAGTGAGCCGATTATATACGGAAGTCTATTAACAGGTATGTCCTTCTTTTTTGATCGGGAGATTCGAAAAGATATAAATAGTAGCAGAAGCTCTACCAATAAAGCGCTATCAGACACTGGTAATCTTATAGGGAACCCCTATCTAAGCTTTTTTACACCCTTAAGCATATATGGCTTTACAGAAAAGGAATCAAAGCTTAACCGAAGCTCATTCAGAGCCGCAGAATCAGTATTCTTTTCTACAGCCATTGCAGGCGCCATAAGCATTGCCACAGGCAGGAAAAGACCCGAAAACAGCAAAAGTCCTTTTGAATTTAATCCTTTTTCTTTTTCCCACGACAGCTTCCCCTCCAAGCATATGGCAGCATCAACTGCCCTGTTTACAACCTATGCCAAATTTTATGACAATAGCTATTTATATATTTTTCCTGTTATTACTGCCTTCGGACGGCTTTACGAAAATAAGCATTATCTATCAGATACCCTATTCGGTGCCACCATTGGCTATACTGTGGCAAGCTATCTTTATAAAAGAGAAGGGCTTAAAAAGCCCTCCTATCTGCCTCTTATTATGATAAGCAAAGAAAAGGTTATGTTTGCCCTGAGCTTTAACTATTAGATGGGTCAGCTGAGATATTTGCCCATTATTTCTTTAAGTTTATCCTTTGTATCATCGGGGATTACATTTTTATCTGTAATGATGGCATATTTTAATGACTCATGGCAGTTACATTTTTTTATCTCAGCTATCCTTTTAGGGATCTCTTTCAGAATATTTTTTGCCTTCTCCACATTTTCAAGCAGGGTTCTGATTATGGCATCTACAGAAACTGCCTCCTCCACCTCATGCCAGCAATCATAATCGGTAGATAAAGCAAGAGTAGCGTAGCAAAGCTCTGCTTCCTTTGCAAGCTTGGCTTCAGGCATATTGGTCATACCTATCACATCTACATTAAAGCTTCTCCAGAGAAAAGATTCGGCTTTTGAGGAGAACTGAGGTCCTTCAATGCAGATATAGGTACCACCGTTTTTTATCTGATAACCAGTATTTTTAGCAATATTAAATATAAGCTCCCTTAAAGAGCTACAGGTAGGCTCAGCCATAGATACATGTCCCACTATACCGTTGCCAAAGAAACTGCTCTCTCTCTTTTTTGTAAAATCTATGAACTGGTCAGGTAGAATAAGGGTGCCTGGCGCCAGCTCTTCTTTCATACTACCTACCGCACTTATAGATATCACTCTTTTTACACCAATCTTTTTAAGCGCAAAAATATTTGCCCTGTAATTTATCTCTGAGGGCATTATACGATGACCCTTACCATGCCTTGGCAGAAAAGCAAAACTTACTCCAGCAAGCTCCCCCAGAATAATCCTGTCTGACGGTGCCCCAAAGGGTGTTGAAACATCAATCTCTCTTCTGTTTTCAAGCCCTATATCATATAATCCGCTTCCTCCAATAATGCCTATAAACTCTGACATAACTGCCTCCTTGTATCTTAAATTATTCCATTGTCTTTTAAGCTGTAGTAACCGCTCTGAGTAAATATTATATGGTCAAGGAGCTCAAAGCCAAAGTATTTTAATCCCTCGTAAAGCTCTTTGCTAAATTTTACATCCTGCTCACTGGGATTTACATCATTTGATGGGTGGTTATGAATAAGAATTAT
>JBEQAF010000029.1:0-23069 GCA_041640455.1 bacterium | reverse complement strand
GTATAGCCTGGGCTATTGCGGCTGTTGTTGCAAGCATAGGTGGCATTCTTATAGGAAATATTAATGGCGTTAACTCAACCCTTAGTTCCTTTGGGTTAAAGGTGTTTCCTGCCGTAATACTGGGAGGGCTTGATAGTATCCCTGGAGCCATTCTGGGAGGTCTGATAATTGGCGTACTGGAGGCGCTTAGCGGTATCTGGCTTGACCCCATATTTGAAGGAGGAACTAAGGAAGTCATTCCATTCGTAGTACTGGTAATAGTTTTAATGATAAAACCATACGGGCTCTTTGGCACTGAAGAAATAGAAAAGGTTTAGGGAGGATTATAAGATGGCTATAAAATGTGGCGTATTTAAAACAACCTACGAAGATGATATGGCAATATGGCAGACCAAGGTGTCAAAGTTCTGGTTATGGTTTTTTATATTGGCTCTGATTGCTTTTCCATTTGTCTTTCAGAACTCAAAATATCTTTTATATATAGCTAATACAGTATTAATAGCTGTTATAGCAACTTTAGGGCTAAATATTTTAACAGGATTTACCGGTCAGATATCGCTGGGGCATGGTGCCTTTATTGGAGTTGGAGCTTATACTTCAGGATATCTGATGAATCAGTTTGGACTTCCTTTTATAGTTTGTGTGATTGCAGCGGGGGCAGTAACTGCGATTGTAGGGATGATTTTCGGTATACCATCTCTAAGATTAAAAGGGCTTTATCTCGCAATTGCAACTCTTGCTGCTCAGGTTATACTTGAATTTGTTTTTATAAGATGGAGAACTGTGACAGGTGGAAATCAGGGGTTACTTGTTCAACCGGCACAAATAGGCAAATATGCCTTTAATTCAGACTTTAAATTTTATTTTCTTGCCCTTTCATTTACTATACTGGCTGTTCTTGCAGCAAAAAATATTGTAAGAACCAAGCCAGGTAGGGCGTTTATGGCGATAAGGGATAGATACATATCAGCTGAGATTATAGGCGTGCCTCTTTTCAGGTATAAACTAATCTCCTTTGGTATAAGCTCTTTCTTTGCCGGTATAGCAGGTAGCCTCTGGGGACATTATATTGGTATCATTACGCCAGAGCATTTCAATATTATGGTATCTGTTCAGTATCTATCAATGATAATCATAGGTGGGCTTGGTAGCATATATGGTAGCATAATGGGAGCTACCTTTATGACTCTTCTTCCCGAAGTTCTTAGAGCTATAAGTAACCTATTTGCTGAAAAACTCCCCATGCTGGTTGAGCTTTTCGGAGCCATAAGGGAGGGTATATTCGGTCTGGTAATAGTTTTATTTTTAATCTTTGAACCCGATGGGCTTGCTGCCAGATGGAGAACTATTAAAAACTACTGGAAGCTCTGGCCCTTTAGTTACTAAGATTTAACTTGATATTTTTAAAAAAGTGTTTTATTTTTAAGCTATACTAAAAAAAGGAGGGAAATATGAGAAAAGTAGTATTAGCAGTTTTCATGTTACTCATGCTGGCAAGCTTTAGTTTTGCACAGCAGACCATCAAGATTGGCGGAATTTTTGACATGACCGGAGCAACAGGAGACGTGGGCGCACCCTATGCAGAGGCAGTAAGAGATTATATCAACTATGTAAACAAACATGGAGGTGTTAACGGCAGGAAGATTGAACTCATTGATGTGGACTATCAGTATAAGATACCTCAGGCTGTATCAGCTTACAAAGAGATGGTATCTAAAGGCGTTATTGCCATACTTGGTTGGGGAACAGGTGATACAGAAGCTATGGCTCCAATGATCGCAAACGATAAGATCCCCTATATTTCTGCATCCTATTCTGAGCATTTAGTCTTTGACAAAACACCCTATAACTTTATAGCAGCCACTACCTATTCGGATCAGGCAAGACTGGCTATCAAGTGGATTAAAGATACCTGGAAGGATAAATCAAGAAATCCCAGATTAGCTCTTATCTACAATGATACAGGCTTTGGTAGGTCTCCTATTCAGGATGCCGAAGAGTTTGCTAAAAAGGTTGGTGTGGATATAGTTGACAAGCAGATCGTGGGATTAAAAGATCTTGATGCCACAACTCAGCTCCTAAATATGCAGAAGAAAGAGCCCGATTTTGCTATCATTCAGCAGACAACCATGGCAACTAGCACCATTTTAAAGGATGCAAAAAAACTTGGTCTGAAAACTAAGTTTATAGGTCTTAACTGGACTCTTTCAGAGAAATTAGTAGAACAGGCAGGTGCAGCTGCAGAAGGTTATTATGCAATAATCCCCTTTGCTTTCTGGCATGAAACAAACCTGAAGGGTGTTCAGCTTATGCATAAAGTAAGAAAAGAGATGAGAGGTAAGGAAGATCCGCAGCCTGTTAACTATACCCAGGGTTTTCTGGCAGCATATCTGCTGGTAGAAGCTCTAAAAAAGGCAGGTAATAATCTAACCGGTGAGAATATTAAGAAAGTTCTTGAATCAAATACATTTGACATGCTTGATCTTTCAGCTCCTATTTCTTACAAACCTGAGCTCAGAAAACCCAATATATCAGCCAAGCTTTATGTAGTGAAAAATGGAAAGATCGTGCCTGAAACAGGATTCTTGAAATACTAAAACATTTTAGGGCAGAGATACATGTCTCTGCCCCCCTTTACTAAAATTATTAGAGGTGGCTATGCTAAAGCTAAACAATGTAGAAGTTATCTATGATGATGTAATACTGGTGCTTAAAGGCATGTCTATGGAGGTCAAGGAAGGGGAGATTACGGTACTTTTGGGCGCAAACGGTGCAGGCAAAACAACCACCCTTAAAGCCATATCAGGACTGCTGAAGGCAGAGGAAGGAGAGGTTACTGACGGAACCATAGAGTTTATGGGAGAAAAGATAAACAATAAAGATGCTGAAGATATAGTTAAGATGGGCATATTTCAGGTTATGGAAGGCAGAAGAATTTTTAAAGATCTTACAGTAACTGAGAACCTGTTAGCAGGTGCTTATACAAGAAAAGACAAACAGAACATTAAAAAAGATATTGATCTGGTATTTGATTACTTCCCCAAACTCAGAGAGAGAAGAAATCAGGTTGCCGGTTATATGAGCGGCGGTGAACAGCAGATGTTAGCTATAGGAAGAGCTCTAATGGCAAGACCAAAGCTCATGCTACTTGATGAGCCTTCTCTTGGACTGGCGCCTATGCTTGTAAAAGAGATTTTTGAAATAGTTAAGAAAATAAATAAGGAAGAGAAAACCACTGTATTGCTTGTTGAACAGAACGCCAATATGGCTCTGTCTGTTGGAAGCTACGGCTACGTAATGGAGATGGGCAAGGTAGTTCTGGATGGAGAGTGTGAAAAATTGAGAGAAAATGAGGATGTAAAGGAGTTCTATTTAGGTTTGTCTGAGGTGGGCAAAAAGAAAAGCTTTAAGGATGCAAAGCATTACAAAAGAAGAAAAAGATGGCTATCTTAGCTTTTAAATAAATTAATAGAAAGGAGCCCCTTGTTATGCCAAAAAGAACAAAAGATGAGCGGAATAGTGGGTTTTATGAGGAAAAGCTTGAAAAAATGTCCAGAAAAGAACGGGAGGAGATAAAAAACCAATCTGTTTTAAAAACTTTAATATACGCTTATGAAAAAGCTCCAGGTTACAAAAAATTTCTTGATGAAAAAGGTTTTAATCCCTATGAGGTTAAAAATATAGATGATTTTGCCCGGGTACCGGTTTTAAAGAAAAACAAGATGCCTGAGTTTCATCACAATAATCCGCCCTTTGGAGGATTTCTTGCTGTTCCTGTGGAGAGTCTGAAAAGAATATATGTTTCTCCCGGTCCTATTTACGACCCTGAAGGAAGAAAGGAAGACTACTGGGGGCTTAGAAAATGCCTTTACAATGTAGGTTTTAGAAGCGGCGATATTGTTATGAATACGTTTTCATATCATCTTACACCTGCAGGCATATTTTTAGATGAAGCTTGCAATGGTTTAGGCTGTGTTACAGTTCCCACAGGTGTTGGAAATACGGAGATTCAGATAAAAACCATGGTGGAACTCAAAATAAACGGCTATATTGGCGTACCGTCCTTTTTAATGGCACTTATAAACAAGATGAACGAAAATGGATATGATGTTAAAAAAGACCTGGCTATGGAGATAGCTCTGGTTGCAGGAGAGATATTATCTCCTTCCTTGAGAAAGGGGTTAAATGATTACGGAATTATAGTCCGACAGGCATATATTACGGCAGATCTTGGCGGAATTGCCTATGAGTGCCCTGCAGAAAAGGGTATGCATATATCAGACCATTTATACATTGAAATATGTGATCCAAAAACAGGTGAGCCGCTACCTCTGGGCGAGATTGGAGAGGTGGTGGTTACTGATTTCAGCAATGAATGTTATCCGCTTGTGAGGTACGGAACAGGTGATCTATCGGCTATAGATGCGGAGGAATGTCCCTGCGGGAGAACTTCCTATAAGCTTAAGGGTATAATGGGAAGGGCAGATGAGGTTACCAAGATTAAGGGGATGTTTGTGCATCCGAGGCAGATTGATGAGGTACAGTCAAAGCTTAATGATACAGTAGAGAAGATGAGAGTTGTGGTAAGCCGTGAAGGTGTTACAGACATAATGACCGTTGAGGTGGTTTTAAAACCTGGCATTACACCATCCGATGATCTTAAAGATGTAATAATAGATAGGGTAAGAGAGGCTACGAAACTTCGAGCAGAGGTGGTTTTTGTAAATAATATTCAGGAAGGTAGTAAAAAAATAGAAGATATCAGAAAATGGGATTAAGGAGGAATCAATATGCGTGTTAAAGAATTTATGAGAACAAAGGTAATATCGGTTCCAAGCAATACATCTCTCTACGATGCAAGAAAGATAATGATTGAGAATAAAATTAAGAGGCTGCCCATAGTTGACAATGGAAAACTTGTAGGGATAACTTCACTGAATAAGATAAGAGAGGCTCAGCCCTCACAGGCATCCACTCTTTCCATTCACGAGCTGCATTACCTTATCTCAAAGATGACTGTTAAAGATATTATGCATACCAATGTAATTACCTGCCATCCCGATGACCCGGTAGAAGAGGTAGCAATGATAATGCACACAAAGCAGATAGGCGGTATGCCAGTACTGGATAGCAGAGGCGAGCTTGTTGGATATGTAAGCAGCAATGATCTGTTTAAGGTTGTTGTAATTATGCTGGGGCTTGATACACCGGTGTCGAGAATTACAGTGGAGTTTAAAAAAAGCGAGATCTGCTCAAAACTTGATGGGCTTGTAAAACTACTGGATGAGAGCAATTTATGTATAAGAAGTCTCGTGAGATTTGACAAAGACGAAAACACATCTCAGGTGGTGTTAAGAGTTGATAAAGCTGAAATAAACGGCTTTGTAGAAGAGGCAGGTAAAAGAGGTTATAAAATCGTATCCTATGTGACGGGTAAAAAGGAGGTAAAAATTAATGAATAGAAGGGGAGAAACTCCCCTTTTTTAATATAAATCTCTCAGTTTACGTAAAGAGGAAAAATGGCAAAATCATCAGAGAGAAACTCATTTAGCATCGGCGAGATTGCTGAGATGGTAGGGATGACAACCCGAACTGTAAGATATTACGAAGAGATTGGGCTTTTAAATTCAATTAAAAGACTTGAGGGCGGTAAGAGAATCTACACTATTGATGACCTTCGGAGACTTAAGTTTATAAAAAGGCTCAAAGTTCTTGGACTCACCTTAAATGACATGAAAGAGCTGGAAAACATATATCTGGTGAGCAAAAGCAACAGGGCGGCTCTTACCAAACTTCTGGATATTCTTGACAAGCATCTCGGGGAGATAGATAAACGGATCAGCTCACTTAGGAAGCTCAGCGAAGAGATAAGTGACTATAAAAAACATATTCAGAAAAGACTGACAGAGATCAAGGAGTAGCTATGAAAGAGGCTTATATAATAAGCGCAACAAGAACAGCGATAGGAGCTTTTGAAGGAAGTCTGAGCGGATTTGCAGCCCCTGAGCTTGGAGCTATAGCAATAAAGGAGGCTGTTAATAGAGCTGGTATATCACCAGAAGTGGTAAATGAGGTTATTATGGGCTGTGTTATCCAGGCAGGGTTAGGACAGAATCCTGCCAGGCAGGCTGCATTGAAAAGCGGACTTCCAAATAGTGTAGAGTGTTTTACTGTAAATAAAGTATGTGGGTCAGGGCTAAAAGCAGTCATGTTAGCAGCGCAGGCAATCCAGACCGGCGATGCGGATATAGTGGTAGCCGGTGGAATGGAAAACATGACCAGAGCACCCTATCTCATGGATAAACTGAGATCTGGAGCAAGGATGGGTAATGCAACCATAAGCGATGCTATGATACTGGATGGACTATGGGAAGCCTATTACAATATGCATATGGGAAATACTGCCGATGAGGTATCTAAAAAATATAATGTTTCGAGAGAAGATCAGGACAGCTATGCATTTAAAAGTTATCAGAAAGCTAAGGAGAGTATCGAGAAGGGCTATTTTAAAGATGAGATCTGTACAGTAATGGTGCCTCAGAAAAAGGGAGATCCCAAGCCTTTCACGGTAGATGAAATATACAGAGAGACAACTCTTGAAAGTCTTCAGTCTCTTAGACCAGCCTTCAGCAAGAATGGTACTGTAACAGCGGGAAATGCATCAAAGATAAGCGATGGCGCTTCAGCACTTGTTATCATGTCAGGTGAGAAGGTAAAGGAACTGGGCATAAAGCCTATGGCTAAAATAGTAGCCCAGTGCGCTGCCGCATGGGATCCTATGTGGGTACTTGTAACGCCCATTCTGAGTATTCCCAAATGTCTTAAAAAAGCGGGCATTGAAGAGAAGGATATCTCCTTTCATGAGATAAACGATGCCTTTGCCGCATCTTCAGTAGCTGTCGTTAGGGAACTGAATATAAATCCCGAAAAGGTAAATGTGAGAGGTAGTGCCATCTCGCTGGGACACCCCATAGGAGCATCCGGGGCAAGGGTTTTGACTACTTTATTATATACATTGCGGGATAAAGGTGGCAGATATGGAATGGCGTCTCTTTGTTTAGGAGGTGGAGAGGCGGTGTCTCTAATTGTTGAAAATTTATTGAGATAGGAGAGAGATATGGAAAGGGTAGCCATATTAAGCGGAGTAAGAACAGCTATAGGTACTTTTGGGGGGGCTCTGAAAGATGTAGAACCTCAAAAACTCGGAAGTATTGTAATTAAAGAGGCTATTTTGAGGGCAGGAATAGATCCGAAAGATGTGGAAGAAACCATAATGGGATGTGTGCTACAGGCAGGATGTGGACAGAATGTGGCAAGACAGGCATCAGTGCTGGCAGGGATAGGCGAATCAGTGCCTGCCTTTACTGTAAACAAGGTATGTGGTTCAGGGCTTAAGAGCGTATCTCTGGCGGCTCAGGCGATTATTGCTAAAGATAGAGCAGTTGTCGTCTGCGGAGGTATGGAAAATATGAGCAGAGCGCCCTACCTAATACCATCTGCAAGGTTTGGCGCCCGCATGGGAAATGTAGAGGCAATTGACTCAATGATTAACGATGGATTAACCGACGCTTTTAACCTATATCATATGGGCAACACGGCAGAAAATCTTGCAGAAAAATTTAATATTACCAGACAGATGCAGGATGAATATGCGCTCGAAAGCCAGAAAAGAGCAGAAAGGGCAATAAAAGAAGGAAGATTTAAGGATGAGATTATCCCTGTTCCGGTAAAGGTAAAAAAAGAAGAAAAGTTATTTGATACTGATGAACATCCCAGATTTGGAACCAGCTTAGAGGCTCTGGCCTCTCTGAAGCCTGCATTTAAAAAAGATGGTACTGTTACAGCCGGCAACTCTTCAGGAATAAATGATGGCGCAGCTGCCTTTATTGTTGCAACGGAAAGCTTTGCAAAAAAAATAGGTAAAAAGCCTCTGGCTTATGTAAGAGCCTACGCAGAATCAGGTGTGGATCCAAAAATCATGGGTTATGGCCCGGTAAATGCGGTTAAAAACTGTTTAAATAAGGCTGGGCTAAATCTTTCAGATATTGATCTTATAGAAGCCAATGAAGCTTTTGCAGCACAGGCTCTGACGGTAATAAAAGAGCTTGGTTTAAATACTCAGATTACCAATGTTAATGGTGGTGCGATTGCATTGGGACATCCCATAGGCGCATCGGGAGCAAGAGTGCTTGTTACACTGCTTTATGAGATGCAGAAGCGAGATGCCAAAAGAGGTCTTGCCACACTCTGTATAGGCGGTGGGATGGGCATAGCCATGATTGTGGAGAGAGACTAATAATTTTTTATTTTTTCTTTAATGTTCGGGAGATAACTTAGATGATTGAATTTCAGTCTCTTAAAGAGACGGTTGATTTTGTTTCCTTTGATGGCTCACTAATGAAACAGGAGATTGAACATAGAAAGGACCCTTTGACTGGTGTTGTAGCCACCATAAATGGGTTTCTTGGTGAGAAGGCAAAGGCTTTTCTTGGGTCCAAAGACAATGAGCTTTTAAAAGATCTCGAAGAAAAAACTAAGGCTAACTGTCCATTCTGTGTGGCTGACAAAAGTGGCACAAGATTTCAAAGAGATTTTGTTGAAGAAGGCTTTTTCAGGGCAGGAGATAGTATATGTGTGCCCAATCTTTTCTCCAAGGCAAGGCTTGATGGGGTATGTATAATCAACAAAAACAAGCATATTTTGAATCTTAAAGAATATTCAGCAGAAGACTTTTATAACGCCCTGATAAACTGCAGGGATTTTATTGAAAGAGGACAAAAATGCTATAATCTGTCACATCATATTCTGGGCATGAATTTTCTTCACCCCGGCGGATCAAGCGTACCTCATCCCCATCTTCAGGTTCATGTAAGAGGCTACGAATATTCGGGGCTCACAAATTTAATTAATCTGAGCAAAGGCTATTTTTTTAAAAATAAAGAAAACTATTGGCAGGAGCTTCTTTTAAAGGAAAAAGAGCTTGGTGCAAGATATATTTGTGAGATGGGACAGATTTACTGGATTGTTCCCTATTCACCTTCCCATCAGAAAGAGATCTGGGGTATTGTAAGGGGAAAAAGCAGTATTTTTGAATTATCAGAAAAGGAGATTTATGCCCTTGCAGAGGGGATAATAAGATCTTTAGCCTTTTATGAAGACGAGGGAAATACCTGTACCTTTGCTCTTTTATCATCACCTAAAACAGAAGATAAAGAATATTACTCACTCCAGATAAGACTTTGTGCAAGACCTGCTTTTAAGTCTCTTTATTCCAATTTTGATACCTGGTTTGTACCCATGTTTGCAGGAGAAGACGTGCATACTTTGTCACCAGAGGAGTATGCATTAAAACTAAAAAAATATTTTATGTAACAGGAGGGATTATGGATATCAGGTTTTTTGGAGTTGTGGGTGCAGGGCAGATGGGCTCTGGTATAGCGCAGGTAGCAGCCCAGACAGGCTTTAATGTGATAATGAATGATATTAACGAGGAATTTGTAAAAAGAGGTCTGTCTAACATTGAAAAAAACCTTAAAAGGGCTGTTGAGAAAGGGAAGATGACTGAGGATGAGCTTCAGAAAGTAATGAAAAGAATCAGAGGCACCGATAATCTTAATGAGTTTAAGGATGCCGATTTTGTAGTTGAAGCAGCTACTGAAAACATTCAATTAAAGCTTGAACTTTTTAGAAAACTTGATGATATAACCCCCAAACATACCATTCTTTCTTCAAATACCTCTTCTATATCCATTACTAAGATAGCGGCGGTTACTAAAAGACCTGATAAGGTAATAGGCATGCATTTTATGAATCCAGTTCCGGTAATGAAGCTGGTTGAGGTTATAAAGGGGCTTCTTACCTCTGAAGAAACTTTTAAAACTGTATGGGATCTATCATTAAAAATGGGTAAAACTCCCGCAGAGGCTAATGACTTTCCGGGTTTTATATCTAACAGAATATTACTGCCCATGATTAACGAAGCCGTATATGCACTTTATGAAGGAGTGGGCACAAGAGAAAGCATTGATACGGTTATGAAACTGGGAATGAACCATCCCATGGGTCCCCTTGAGCTGGCAGACCTAATTGGACTGGACACCTGTCTTGCCATTCTCAATGTGCTATATGAAGGGCTGGGTGACCCTAAATACAGACCCTGCCCGCTTCTCAAAAAATATGTGGATGCAGGACTTCTGGGAAGAAAGGTGGGACGTGGGTTTTATGAATATAACAAATAATATTGGGTTAGTTTGACTTTAAAGGAGGATGGGTTATGGAGTTTAAAAATCTGTTATTGGAAGTAAAAGAAGGGATCGCAATAGTAACTATTAATAGAGAGTCCAAGCTGAATGCCTTAAATACAGAGACGATTTTAGAGCTCACCTGTCTTTTTGAGGGGCTTTATTCAAGAGATGATTTAAGGGCTGCCATATTAACCGGTGCAGGTAGTAAAGCTTTTGTAGCCGGTGCTGATATCTCAGAGATGGCAGGAATGACAGTGCTTGAGGCTAAAGAGTTTGCCAACAGGGGACACAGGCTGATGAACACCATAGAAAATGCGCCATTTCCTGTAATAGCTGCTGTAAATGGATTTGCCTTAGGTGGAGGCACTGAGATAGCTCTTTCCTGTGATTTCATATATGCCTCAGACAAGGCAAAGTTTGGATTGCCTGAGGTTGGGTTGGGAGTATTTCCGGGCTTTGGCGGCACCCAGAGGCTGACAAAGAGAATAGGAACCGCAAAGGCAAAAGAAATGATTTTAAGCGGCGAGATGATAGATGCCTGTACCGCTCTGGACTTAGGCATTGTTAATAAGGTCTGTGAAGCCGATAAGCTTATGGAAGATGTATTAAATATAGCAAAAAAGATTGCCTCAAAGGCGCCGCTTGCAATTAAGCTTGCCAAAGAACTGGTTGAGATTGCTGCAAGTACCGATATTAAAAGAGGGTTAAAAACTGAGGCAGACTATTTTGCATTATGTTTTGCCACAGAAGACCAGAAGGAAGGTATGAAGGCTTTTCTTGAGAAGAGAAAGGCAGAGTTCAAGGGCAGGTAGGGTTAATAAATAAAATTTTTTAGATAAACCGGGAGGTTTTTTATGGATTTTTTGTTAAATGAAGAAGAAAGAATGATGCAGGAGATGGCAAAAAATTTTGCTGAAAAAGAGGTTAAGCCTGTAGCTGCGAAGCTGGATGAAACCGGTGAGTTCCCGGTCGAGCTTGTAAAGAAGATGGGTGAACTGGGGCTTATGGGTGTGAACATTCCCGAAGAGTATGGTGGAGCAGCTCTTAGCTATGTTTGCTATGCCATTGCTATAGAAGAGATTGCCAGATACTGCGGTAGCACTTCCGTTATCATGTCAGTTAATAACTCTCTTGTCTGTGCACCACTGGTAAAGTTTGGAACTGAGGATCAGAAAAGAGAATTTTTAACCCCCCTTGCCTCTGGAAAGAAGCTTGGATGCTTTGGACTTACTGAACCAAATGCGGGCTCTGATGCAGGCGGTATTCAGACTACAGCGGTTAAAGATGGGGATCAATATATTTTAAATGGTAGTAAAATATTTATTACCAACGCCACACACGCAGACACAGCGCTTATATTTGCTTCTACTGACAGGAGTCTGAAGCACAAAGGTATATCCTGTTTTATAGTTGAAAAAGGAACACCTGGTTTTTCTGTGGGTAAAGTGGAACATAAGCTCGGCATTAACGCATCAGGTACAGCAGAGCTGGTTCTTCAGGATGTGAGAATCCCTGCATCAAATCTACTGGGGAAAGAGGGCGAAGGTTTTAAAATAGCCATGTATACCCTTGACTGCGGCAGGATAGGAATTGCTGCTCAGGCGGTGGGTATTGCAAGAGGTGCCTATGAAGAGGCTCTGAAATTTGCAAAAGAAAGAGTTCAGTTTGGAAAAGCCATAGCAGAGTTTCAGGCAATCCAGTGGATGCTTGCTGATATGGCAACAGAGATTGACGCAGCAAGGCTTCTTACCAGAAGAGCAGCATTTCTTAAAGATGCAGGACAGCCGTTCACTAAAGAGTCTGCCATGTCAAAGGTTTATTCCTCGGAAGTTGCCATGAGGGTAACTACAAAAGCCATACAGATTCACGGCGGATACGGTTATAGCAAAGAATATCCTGTAGAAAGATTCTTCAGAGACGCCAAGATTACAGAGATCTACGAGGGGACTTCCGAGATTCAGAGACTGGTAATAGCTTCAAATATTTTAAGATAGGAGGATTTATATGCGATTTGTCGGATTAATCAAACAGATTTATGATCCCGCTGAGATAAAGCCATCAACTCAGGGGCCAGATTTAAAACTGGATGGTGTGCCAAAAATTCTGAATCCCTTTGATGAGTTTGTTATAGAAGAATGCTTGCAGTGGAAAGAGAAGCTGGGTGGTGAGGTGGTTATAATAACAATGGGAGATGATAACGCTCAGGAAGTACTGAGAACTGCTTTAGCCATGGGAGTCGATCAGGTTTATCACATTATGGATCTGGCTTTTAAAGGCTGTGATACGCTTGTTACAGCAGAAGCTCTTGCCAGAGCCATTGAAAAGATAGGTGGTGCAGATCTGATAGTGGCTGGAAAGCTGGCGCTTGGCGGTGATACAGCTCATATAGGACCTCAGGTTGCCGCATTTCTTGATATACCATTAATATCTTATGTTTCAAAGGTCAAAGAGTTAAGCGATAGTGATAAAAAAATAGTGGCTGAAAGACTGCTGGAAGGTGGCAAGGAGATAGTTTCTGCCAGTCTGCCCTGTCTAATTACGGTGGTAAAGGATATCAACAAACCCCGTTATCCATCACTGATAGGGCTGAGAAAGGCTGCTAAAGTGCCCATTCCTGTATTTTCCAAAGCTGATCTCGGGATGGGAGATATAGTTATAAATGAAGCCATGGTCAAGGTATCCCCTCCTCCTCCAAGACAGGCAGGAGAGATTTTAACCGGCTCAACAGAAGAGACTATTTCAAAACTTATAGAAAACCTTTTTTCTCAAAAGGTATTTTAGGAGGCTTATATGGCAAAAGAGATACTGTGTTTCATAGAGATAGATGAAAATCAGATTAAAAAAAGTTCCCTCGAAATCTTCAGTTTAGCAAGAAAGGTAAAAGAGCTTGATGGCGCTGATGCAATTAGCTGTGCCCTTTTTGCTGAGGAGCCTGAAAGGTATAAAGATGAACTGTTTAGCTATGGCTACGATAAAATTTATGCGGTCAGATCTGCTTCTTTCAAAAATTACAGGACTCAGATCTTTTCAAAAGCGCTGGTTGAGCTTTTAAAAAATATTAATCCTGCATATCTGCTTATCCCGGGGACAGGAAATGGAAGAGATCTTGCACCCTATGTGGGAGCAAAACTAAAAACCGGTGTTATTGCCGATGTGATTGATGTGGAAAAAGCTGATGGCACACTTCAGTTTGTAAGACCCTGTTATGCAGGCAATCTGCTTTACTGGGGTAAATTTCTTTCAGAGGCTTTAAAGATCGTATCAGTAAGGCCAAAAGCTTTTCCTGTTCCAGAAAAAACCGAAGGAAGGCAGGGTGAGTTTACCATGCTTAACATAGAGGTTAAAGAAGAGGATACCTCGGTCAGGGTTCTGGAGGTTTTGAAAGAGACAGGTAAAATCAGTCTGCAGGATGCGGATTTTATCATATCAGGCGGAAGAGGTATGGGAAATCCTGAGAATTTCAAGCTTCTGCATGATCTGGCAGGTGCTTTGGGTGGAGCTGTGGGTGCCAGCAGAGCTGTGGTTGACGCAGGCTGGATATCCTATGACCATCAGGTAGGTCAGACGGGAAAAACCGTTAAGCCTAAAATATACTTTGCTTTCGGCATATCCGGTGCAATCCAGCATCTGGCTGGCATGAGAACATCTGATATCATTGTGGCGGTAAATAAGGATCCTGAAGCCCCCATATTTAAGGTTTCTACCTATGGCATAGTTGATGATGCGCTTACATTTTTACCTAAATTTACCGAAGAGATTAAGAAGAGACTCGTTAAATAAGGGGAGAATATGGATTTTAACCTGACAAAAGAGCAGGAGATGATAAGAGATACGGCTAAAAAAATAGCCGAAAAGAGTATCCTGCCAGTTATCAACCAGTTTGAGGAAAGCCACACCTTTCCTGCTGATATTATCAGAGAGCTTGCCCAGCTTGGTTTTATGGGTATGAATATTAAGGAAGAGTATGGGGGGCAGGAAGCCGGGACAGTTGCCTATTCGCTTGCCGTAACCGAAATCGCAAGAGCCAGTGCATCAGTAGCGGTTACCATGTCGGTAACAAACATGGTGGCAGAGATAATCCAGGAGTTTGCCCGTGAAGAGATAAAAAAGAAATATCTTCCTCTTCTCTGTGACGGTACCTATCTGGCTGGCGCCTTCTGTCTTACAGAACCCAATGCGGGATCCGATGCTGGTGCCATTCAGACTCGAGCAGAGAAGGTAGATGGAGGATATATTCTTAATGGTTCAAAGATTTTTATTACAAGCGGTGAAGTAGCAGGGGTTTTTGTGGTATGGGCAGTTACCGACAAAAGCAAGGGTAAAAAGGGGATCACTGCCTTTATTGTACCTAAGGATGCTAAAGGGTTGCTGATCGGAAAAAAAGAAGAAAAAATGGGGCAGTGTGCATCTCCTACAAACGAGGTGGCTTTTAACGACTGTTTTGTCCCCGAAGACCATCTTCTGGGGGTAGAAGGAGATGGATATAAAATTGCGCTGATGGAGCTGGCTGGAGGTCGAATAGGTATAGCCTCTCTTTCGCTCGGTGTGGGATATGCGGCGATAGATTATGCAAAAAATTTTGCAAAAGAAAGGGTTCAGTTTGGAAAACCCATATCAGAGCTTCAGGCAATCCAGTTTATGTTAGCCGATTGTTATACAGAGCTGGATGCAGCAAGGATGCTTGTACTGAGAGCTGCATTTTTGAAAGAGAAAGGGCTTTCTTATACAAAAGAAGGCTCAATGGCAAAGCTTTATGCATCAGAGGTTGCTAACAGGGTTTGTATTAAAGCGGTTCAGATACTGGGTGGGTATGGTTACAGTAAGGAGTATCCAGTTGAGAGATATTTAAGAGACATAAAGGTTACCACCATTTATGAAGGCACATCGGAAGTTCAGAGAATAGTAATAGCAAGGGAGATATTAAGTTGATCCATCTTTATACAGGGGACGGAAAAGGCAAAACAACCTGTGCGCTCGGACTTGCATTGAGAGCCGCAGGACATTGTTTTAAAACCTTAATAATCCAGTTTATGAAGAGTGAAAACTGTGGATATGGCGAACAAAACTCGGTGAGATTGCTTTACCCCTATATAGAGATGTTTGCCTTTGGCCGAGAATGCTTTGTGGAAAAGGAAAACCCCTCAGATATGGACAAGCAGCTTGCTATTGAGGGGTATGAGTTTTTTAAAAAAAGCATAGAAGAAAAAAGATATAGAATTTACATACTTGATGAGATATGTGTAGCGCTGGATTATGGAATAATTGATCTAAGAGATTTTATTAAGGTTATAGGTGGCCTTGACAAGAATGACTACGAGATTGTGCTTACAGGTAGATATGCGCCCAAAGAGCTTTATGATATTGCTGATCTTGTGACTGAGTTCAGGGAGATTAAGCATTATTATAATCAGGAAGGCATAATGGGAAGAAAAGGTATAGACTGGTAATTTTTTCAGGAGTGTTTTATGAACGGAAGAATAAAAGACAGTTTAGAGCTATGGGAAAAAGATATTCTGGAAAAGCATCTTAAAAAAAATCCAGAAAGGAATGAAAAATTTACAACCCTTTCAAATCAGGAGATAAAAAGGCTTTATACCCCCGTAGATCTGGAAGGCTTTGACTATCTGAATGAGCTTGGATTCCCCGGAGAGTATCCCTATACGAGGGGTGTTCAGCCCACCATGTACAGAGGAAAAATCTGGACCATGAGGCAGTTTGCGGGTTTCGGAACCGCCGAGGATACTAACAACAGATATAAATATCTGCTGTCTCAGGGACAGACAGGATTGTCTGTGGCTTTTCATATGCCAACACTTATGGGTGTTGATTCAGACAGTCCGAGAGCTCGTGGCGAGGTGGGTAAATGCGGTGTGGCTATAGATTCCCTTGCTGACATGGAGGTGCTTTTCAACGGCATACCGCTTGATCAGGTTACCACATCTATGACAATCAACGGACCTGCTTCAATCCTTCTGTGTATGTATATGGCTGTAGCAGAAAAGCAGGGTGTTTCATGGGACAAGATTGGCGGGACCATTCAGAATGATATACTAAAAGAGTATATTGCTCAGAAATCATGGTTATTTCCCCCTACCCCATCTCTAAGGCTTATTACAGACATCTTTGCCTTCTGTTCAAGACATGTGCCCAGATGGAATACCATCTCCATATCGGGCTATCACATAAGAGAGGCAGGATCATCTGCATTGCAGGAGCTCGCCTTTACGCTGAAGGATGGTCTAACATATGTGGAGGCAGGGATTGAGGCTGGACTTAATGTGGATGATTTTGCTCCAAGACTGTCTTTCTTCTTTAATGCTCACAATGACTTTTTTGAAGAGATTGCCAAGTATAGAGCTGCGAGAAGAATATGGGCAAGAGAGATGAGAGAGACCTACAAGGCAAAAGATCCGAGAAGCTGGATGTTACGATTTCATACCCAGACAGCTGGATGCAGCCTTACTGCCCAACAGCCATTGAACAATATTGTAAGAGTAACCATTCAGGCTCTGGCAGCTGTGCTTGGTGGAACTCAGTCACTGCATACCAACTCTATGGATGAGACATTGGCGCTACCCACTGAGCTTGCTGTTACGGTTGCACTAAGGACGCAGCAGATAATTGCCGAAGAGTCCGGGGTAGTAAATACCATAGATCCGCTTGGCGGCTCTTATTTTATAGAAAAGCTAACCAACGATATGGAAAATGGTGCCTATGAATATTTCAGAAAGATAGACAATCTTGGTGGTATGGTAAAAGCCATTGAACATGGTTATCCTCAAAGGGAGATTATGGACCATGCCTACTGGTATCAGCAGGCAGTTGATAAGGGAGAAAAGACCATAGTAGGTGTGAATAAATATATTATGCAGGAAGAGATACCAATCCCCATACTCAAGATAGATGAGGAGGTTGAAAAAAAGCAGATAGAGCGCACCAGAGAAGTAAGAAGAACGAGGGACAGCAAGGCATGGGAAAACTCATTAAGAGAGCTTAAAAAGGCGGCTCAGGGTAAGGACAATCTTATACCATTCATCTATCAGGCTGTAAAATCCTATGCCACCATAGGAGAGATTGTGGATACACTTAAAGAAGTTTTCGGTGAATATAAAGAACCGGCAATGTTTTAGATTTAAATTATCGGAGGTTTTCAAGATATGAGAAAAGTCAGGATATTGATGGCAAAACCCGGACTCGATGGTCATGACAGAGGTGTAAAGATTGTGGCAAGGGCTTTAAGAGATGCCGGCTTTGAAGTGATATATACAGGGCTCCATCAAACACCGGAAGAGGTGATCAACATAGCCCTTCAGGAGGATGTGGATGCCATAGGTATGAGTGTGCTATCTGGAGCTCATAATTATCTATTTACAAGAGTGCTGGAGCTTTTGAAGGAAAAGAATGCAACGGATATTGTTTTATTTGGTGGTGGGATTATACCGGAAGAAGATATTACTTATTTAAAAAATCAAGGCGTGGCAGAGCTTTTTACGCCAGGCACATCCCTTGAGAGTATTGTTAAATGGGCTAATGAAAATATTAAACCCAAGGTATGAGTGGAAAATAATTCAAATAAATATTATAGGGAGGAGTTATGGCTATATCGTTTGACCTGACAGCGGAGCAGGAGGCGCTTAGAAAGACTGTAAGAAACTTTGCAGAAAAGGAGATAGCGCCAAGAGCAGAAGAGCTTGATGAGAAGGAAGAGTTCTCCTATGAACTTACCCAAAAGATGGCAGATATGGGTTTTTTTGGATTAATTGTACCCGAACAGTACGGCGGAGCAGGACTTGACTATCTGTCTTACATAATAGTTGTGGAAGAGCTTGCAAGAATTGATGCCTCTCAGGCGGCAACGATTGCGGCAGGAAACTCCTTAGGCATATCGCCCATTTACTACTTTGGTAATGAAGAACAGAAACAGTACTGGCTACCCAAGCTCTGTTCTGGAGAGATACTTGCGGCATTTGGACTTACGGAGCCAAACGCAGGCTCAGATGCAGGAAGCTCTCAGACCAGTGCAGTACTTGATGGCAACGAATGGGTCATAAACGGCAGCAAAATATTTATTACTAACGGTGCAAACGATCTTACAGGTGTAATAGTAGTTCAGGCAAGAACCGGCACACTATCAGACGGAAAACCTGAAATGAGCTGTATATTAGTACCGGCAGATGCAAAGGGGCTTGAAAAGAAAGCCATGCACAAAAAGATGGTCTGGAGAGCAAGCAATACTGCCGAGTTGTATTTTACAGACTGTAGAGTGCCTAAGGAGAATCTTTTGGGCAAAAGAGGAGACGGATTCAAACAGATGTTAAAAACCCTTGATGGTGGTAGATTGTCAATAGCTGCAATGGGGCTGGGCGGCGCACAGGGTGCTTTTGAACTGGGTTTAAAATATGCGCAGGAGCGTGTTCAGTTTGGAAAGAAAATAGGGGAGTTTCAGGTAAATGCCTTTAAACTGGCAGATTGCGCCACATTGATCGAGGCAGCCAGACATCTACTTTATAAGGCTTGCTGGCTGGCAGACAACAAAAAACCCTTCGGGAAGGAGGCTGCTATGGCAAAGCTTTACTGTTCCGAAGTAATGAGAACCGTTGTCTGGCATTCACAGCAGATTCACGGCGGTTACGGATTAATGAAGGAGTATGCCATAGAAAGATTTTATAGAGACCAGAGATTGCTGGAAGTAGGGGAAGGTACATCTGAGATTCAGAGAGTTGTTATAGCAAGACATCTCGGTTTAGGTAAAATTATATAAAATTGGGAAAGGTGAATAGATGTCATTGGCTGAAAAAGTTTTAGAGGGAGATATCCGGTCATCGGCAAGGCTGATGAGGCTCCTGGATGATGAGATAAAAGATGGAAAAGAAGAGCTTAAAAAGATTTATAGATATACAGGTAGATCTTACATAATAGGCATTACTGGTCCACCGGGGGCGGGTAAAAGTACACTTGTTGATCAGCTAATAGCGGCTTTTAGAAAGGATAATAAAAAAGTAGGTGTCATAGCCGTTGATCCATCCAGCCCTTTTACAGGTGGCGCTATACTTGGTGATCGCATAAGAATGCAAAGACACAGCAATGATCCGGATGTTTTTATCAGAAGTCTTGCAAGTAGAGGACATCTGGGTGGTCTTACCGCATCTACCGAAGAGATATGTCTCGTTATGGACGCCATGGGGAAGGATGTAATAATTCTGGAGACTGTTGGTGTTGGTCAGGATGAGATAGAGGTGGTAGATCTGGCTCACACCACTGTGCTTGTTACTGTTCCAGGCCTCGGGGATGATGTTCAGGCGATTAAGGCAGGTGTAATGGAGATAGGAAACATATTTGTTATCAACAAAGCAGATAGAGAAGGTGCGGATAGGACTTATAAAGAGATAACCGGTATGCTTGATATGGTAAGCTGGGAAGGAAAATACAGACCACCAGTGCTTTTGGTGGAAGCAAACTCTGGCAAAGGCATAGATGAGCTGGTAAATAAACTTTTAGAACATAAAAATTATCTGGAGCAGAATGGGTTATTCAAAAAATTTTTTACTGAAAGATCAAAAAAACTCTTCGAAAAGATACTTACTGGTGAGATCCAGAAGGCGATTGTAGAAGCCGTAATAACAGATGATAGATGGATTGGCTGGGAAAAGGAGCTGGAAGAAAAGGCGATAGATCCATACAGTCTGGCAGGCAAAATTCTTGAAGAGTTTGTCAAAATCAAAGGTATGACCATTAAACAACTTTAGTAGAGGAGACTTTTATGTCAGGCTACGATTATAAACACATAAAAATATCTGAGGAAGGCAGGGTGATTTATCTGCTGCTAAACAGACCGGAACTGCATAATGCCTTCAATGAAGAGATGATTGCGGAAGTTACCCACGCCTTTGACAGAATAAACCAGTCCGATGCAAGGGTGGTTGTAATAAAGGGCGAGGGGAAATCTTTCTGTGCTGGAGCAGATCTAAACTGGATGAAAAAAATGAAGGACTATACAGAAGAAGAGAACGAAAAGGATGCGAGAGGGCTTGATGGAATGTTCTATAGTATTTATAGCTCTCCTAAGGCTGTAATATGCTATGTGCAAGGTGGGGTATTTGGAGGCGGAACGGGGATACTGGCTTCTTCAGATATTGTAATCTCTCATAAAGATACAAAATTTGGTTTTACTGAAGTAAAGCTCGGGCTGGTGCCAGCGGTAATCTCATCATATCTGGTCAAAAAGATAAACTTTCCAGCATTGAGGGAGTATCTAATAACGGGTGCATTATTTGACACAGCTGTGGCAAAAGAGATAGGTCTTGTTAACTATGTGGAAGAGGACTTTGAAAGGATGAATGAAAGACTTAAAAATATTATAAAGCAGTTACTTTCTGTAGGTCCAAAAGCCATAGAAGAGACTAAAAAGCTTATATCTTATCAGCTTGAGAACAGAATGGAAGAAAGAAGACAGATGGCTCCTAAAGTAATAGCTAAAGCAAGGGTATCCAGAGAGGGGCAGGAGGGGATTAGCGCCTTTCTTGAAAAAAGAAAAGCAAACTTTGTAGAATAATTTTAGAAAAATCTCTATAATGTCCCGATGAAAAATTCTGTTAAAATCATAGAGGTAGGACCAAGAGACGGCTTACAAAACGAAAAGCTCCTCGTCCCTTCAGAATTAAAGATAAAATTCATAAGGCTTTTAATTCAAGCAGGTATTAAAGAGCTGGAAATTACATCCTTTGTCAGCCCCAAAGTTATCCCCCAGCTTGCGGATGCAAAAGATGTGCTGGAAGGTATAAAAGATGTCAGGGATGTAGAAATTTCTGTGCTTATACCCAATCTTAACGGCTTAAAAAGGGCTCTGGATACAAGTTTTACCAAGGCAGTATTCTTTGTTGCCGCATCTGAAAGCTTCAATCAGAAAAATCTTAACTCCAGTATTGAAAACTCTTTAAGTCAGTTTAAGAATATGAAAAAAATCTGCGATGAGAAAGGAATAAAGATTAAGGCAAGTTTATCTACCGCTTTTGAATGTCCTTTCGAGGGGGCTATAGAGCCTGAAAAAGTAGCAAAAGTGGTTGATAAAATAAAAAACATAGGGATAGAGGAGATAACCCTGTGCGATACTATGGGAGTTGTTGCACCACCTGAAGTTGAAAAGTTATTGACATATCTTGAAAAAAGATTTGATATAAAAAGTTTTGGTTTGCATATACATAATACTATGGGCTGTGCCATAGCATCTGTTTACAAGGGCTATGAGATGGGGATTAGAAAATTTGAGTCCTCAGCTGGTGGTCTCGGTGGCTGTCCAAATTCTCCAGGAGCAGCAGGAAACCTCTCCACTGAAGATGTTGTATATCTTTTTCATAGAGCCGGCGTAGAAACAGGCATAAATCTTACCAATCTTATTAAAGCCTCAAAATTTATAGAGAGCTTATTAAACAAAAATCTCACTTCGAGAGTGCTCTGTTACAAAAGCAATCTCGTAGAAAATCCTTAACAGATTGGCTGCTTGATTTTTTTTAATTAACCAATATAATTAGATTATCGAGGCAAATATGATAACCAGAGAGCCCGCTGTTTCGGGGCAGTTTTATCCATCAAACCCCGAGAAACTAAGACAGATAGTTAATAGCTACATTAAAAAAAATCTTACCAAAATATCTGCCATTGCGGTGATAGCACCTCATGCGGGATATATCTACTCTGGAAGTGTGGCGGGTCATGTCTATTCATCAGTAAATATCCCGGATGATATAATTTTACTGGGACCAAACCATACCGGAATGGGCAGACAGTTTTCCATCATGGACGAGGGGCTATGGGAGATACCGCTGGGCGACATACCAATAAACAGGGAGCTTGCTGAATTAATAAAAAACAAAAACAGCAGCATTCAGAGCGACTATCTGGCTCACATGAGGGAGCATTCCCTTGAAGTACAACTGCCATTTCTTTTTGAGATTAATCCTGAGATATCAATAGTGCCTCTGACTATTATGAGTGGAGCTTATGATAAGTTAAAAGAGGTTGGTATATCAATTGGTGAAGCTGTAAGAGATTACAAAAAACAGGTTCTGATTGTGATCAGTTCAGACATGTCTCACTATGTGAGCCATGATTGGGCTATGAAAAACGACAGAAGAGCCATAGAAAAGATACTGGATTTAAACAGCAAAGAGCTTCTTGATACCTGCAGGGATTATGAAATAACCATGTGTGGATTATATCCTGCCATATGTGGTATTGAAGCGGCAAAAGTTCTCGGAGCAAAAAAAGCCGAGCTAATCAAATATGCCACATCTGGCGAGGTAAGCGGTGAATTTGACTATGTGGTAGGCTATGCAGGTATAATAATTATGTGAAATTCAAAGCCTTAAAAATTTTTCTCTCCAAATTCTAATTTAAGAGAGAAAAATCTTTCGATGGTATGTAATTTTATTTTTCTTGGTTTATGAAAAAGCCACCTTCAGATTTAACCTAAAGGTGGCAAAAACTGCTAAACTTTAAACTTATTAACAATACTGTTTATCTGATTGGCAAGCTTAGATAGGCTTGAAGCCGACTGAGCGACCTGTTCAGAGCCTGATGAGGTTTCTTTAGTCACATTGGCAATTGTTTCTATATCATTGCTAATCTGTTCAGATACGGAGGACATCTCTTCTGTAGCAGAAGCGATCTGCTGAACCATTGATTGAAGATTATCAACGCTTTTAACTATCTCCTCCAGAGAAGTACCGGCGTTCTTTGAGTATTCAACTCCAGTAACAACTCTTGAACTACATTCATTCATAGAAACAACCACTTTCTGAACTTCATCCTGTATAGCATTTATCATGG
>JBEQAF010000028.1:14821-23701 GCA_041640455.1 bacterium | reverse complement strand
TAAAATTAGCACATAATCCGAGAATGCTTTTCTTTCTTTAAGATTACTAAATGAGCTGGCTATTAGAATTGATAAAGCCGGATAGATAATAATTATGTAATGATGGAGTTTATTTTTTGACAGGGAAAAAAGAATAAGCACAAAAATACACCACCAGACTACAAAACCTTCAAATCTGGTTTTGTTGGGAGAGACGATGTATTTAAAAAAATTAGGGAAAGCTGGTAGCCATAAATAATAGGTGGCAAAAATTATAGGAATATAGTAGTAAAAGGGATAAATATGCATACTGGCAGAGCCAGTAAATCTTTTAACATTATGAAGTATAAAAAACTCGTCAATAAATTTATATCCATGAATATAAATAACAGGTCCATACCAGACAAGCGAAACAGAAAGAAAAATTATTATTCCCAGTGGATTGAGAAGGTTTTTTAAAGTATTCAGAAAACCCTTTTTTATAAAAAAGTAGGGAAAGTTTATTCCCACTGGTATGATAAGTGCAAGAGGACCTTTAGTTAAAAATCCCAATCCGCAGGATAGGTATCCTAAAATAATAAGTAGTTTTTTTTCGTCTCTTAATCCGTAATAAAAAAGGAAGATTGATAATGTATTAAAAAAAAGTAGCGGATTTTCAGGTATAATGGCTTTTGAATAGGCAAAGATATGCAGGTTTGTACAAAAAATTAAGGATGCAGTAATTGCAGTACTATATCCGAGCTCTTTTAGAGAAAAGATATAGATTGTCAAAAGCAAGACAAATGAGATTAGTATAAAGGGGATTTTTGAAACCCAGTCGCTTACCCCAAGGATTTTATAGGAGCCTGCTATTAACCAGTAGGTAAGTATGGGTTTTTCAAGTCGCTCCTTACAGTTAAAATTGGGTGTAATATAGTCACCAGTTTCAAGCATCTTAACAGCAGAAAAGGTATATTTGGGCTCATCTGGTGGGTAGAGAGGAAGTTTCCAGAAAAAAAGAAAGAAAAAACAGAAAAAAAATATGAGAATTATTGCAATATAATTCCTTTTGGCATGATTCATCGGCTTTTAATTATACAGATTAATATTTTGTTGGAAAAGAAAAAACATTTATTCTAAAATTAAAAGTTATGACTTTATCGGTTGTTATCCCCATTTATAACGAAGAAGAAAATATTAAAATCCTTTATGAGGGGCTGAAAAAAAGTCTTGATAATCTAAATATAAGGTATGAGATCATTTTTGTAGATGACGGAAGCCAGGATAGCAGTCTCAAACTGCTTAAAAATATTCAACAAACCGACGGGAGTGTTATTGTTATATCTTTTAGAAGAAATTTTGGACAGACAGCGGCTTTTATGGCAGGCTTTGATTCTGCCAATGGAGATGTGGTTGTTACAATGGATGGTGATCTGCAAAATGATCCGGATGACATAAAAAAGCTTCTGGATAAAATTAACGAAGGTTTTGATGTGGTATCGGGCTGGAGAAGAAACAGGCAGGATAGATTTATAAATAGAAAAATGCCTTCCATAATCGCAAACTGGATAATATCCAGAACAACAGGGGTAAATCTGCATGACTATGGGTGCAGTCTGAAAGCTTACAGAAAAGAGATAGTTAAAAACCTTAAGCTATATGGAGAGATGCACAGATTTATACCTGCTCTGGCTTACCAGATAGGTGCGAAGATTGCCGAAGTGGAGACTACTCATCATCCGAGAATATATGGAAAATCTAAATATGGTATTTCAAGAACATTCAGGGTAATTCTTGACCTTATAATGGTTAAATTTTTTCAGTCCTTTTTCACAAAGCCTCTTAGAGCCTTTGGCTTTCTGGGCGTTTTAAGCGCTATTACAGGTTTTTTAATCTCACTAAGACTTACCTTTGAAAAATTTTATTTTCAAAAAGATATAGGCGGAAGGCCTTTGTTAATCCTTGCTGTTCTACTGATCATAGTAGGAATACAGCTTATTGGGATGGGGCTACTTGGAGAGTTTCTAGTACGCATATATTTTGAATCTCAGAAAAAAAACATATACTATGTCAAGGAAATTTGTGGTTTTGGGCTAAGGGATAGGACATTCTGAAAAAAGGAAATATTTTGAAAGTTAAGACCCTTTTAAAGATTCTGATAAAAGTTTTTGTTAGTTTTATTTTTATTTATGCTGTAGTTTCAAAGCTGGATCTTAATCAGATTGTTTATGAGTTTAAGATTATAAAGCTTAATTACTTTATTCTTGCGGCTCTTTTGTATCTATCTACCATGCTGGTATCTACCAAAAGATGGTCTTATTTTGTAAAAGCAGAAAAAAGTTTCTTTGAGCTATTTCAGCTCTATATGGTGGGTACATTTTTTAATCTCTTTTTACCAGGTACTGTTGGAGGAGATGTAGTAAAGGCATACTACCTTTATAAAGGAACTCAAAAAAGAGGTGATTCGCTCGTGTCGGTGTTTATGGAAAGGTATATGGGTTTATTAGCCCTCCTGTTAATTGCTACTGTATCAATAGTCGTCGGATATAATTATGTAAAGGGGACCTTTGTTATTAAATTTTTTATAATTATTTTGTTAGTATTTATTGGTGGAACAATTTTTGTATCTTTTTTCCCCTATGAGATTTTCTATAAAAGACTGAAAGATGTAAGACTAAATATTAGAGATTTTATATTTCACAGGCGTATTTTTTTAGCCACTCTTTTTTTATCGCTAATTGTTCAGGCATTAGGTAATTTTGTCGTTTATCTGCTTGCTGAGTCCATTAATATGGACCTTCCAATGAGCATACATTTTATGTTTGTTCCAGTTATTTCGGTTATCTCAATGATACCAGTTTCTTTTTCAGGAATAGGGTTAAGAGAATATCTTTTTTTGCATTTTTATGGGCTGGTTAATATAACCAAAGAGAAGGCAGTAATTCTATCAATATTATGGTTTGTTGTAATGGTTGTTACCGGCATAGTGGGAATGATCTTTTATATAAAACTGGGATTTGATAAAAATAAACTAAGCAGAGATAAATGATCTTTCAGAACATCAGTAGCTAAATGGCACTTGATATAGACATACTTATCGGTATCGAATGGTTAATATGTCTATACCTATCTGGTTCACTTTAATAAAAAAATATTTACAATCAAATAAAAATTAGGTTAAAATACTTATCTTAAAAAACGCACGCCAGCATACTATCCTGCATCTGGTCTTTTTTTAAAGCTTGCAGGATAAAGGCGGAGGAAAAAACCAGAAAGGAGAGAGTTTATGAGTGTTTCAATGAAACAGCTACTGGAAGCTGGTGTCCATTTTGGACATCAGACAAGAAGATGGAACCCCAAGATGAAACCATATATCTTTGGGGCAAGAAACGGTATTCATATTATTGATCTGCAGAAGACTGTTGAGTATTTCAAAGTTGCCTATGCTTTTGTGAAGGAGATCGGCAAGCAGGGCGGTACCATTTTGTTTGTGGGTACCAAGAAACAGGCACAGGATGTGATTGCAGAAGAAGCTCAGAGGGTTGGGCTACCTTATGTTAACGAAAGATGGCTTGGTGGTATGCTCACCAATTTCAGAACTGTAAAGATGAGCATTGACAAGATGAAAGAGATTGAACGTATGGAAGAAGATGGATATCTCTCAAAGCTCACAAAAAAGGAGGCTATAAGACTTCTTAAGAGGAAAGAAAGGATTAAGAAATATCTTAACGGTCTGAGAGACTTGGAAAATATTCCTGATGCCATGTTCGTAGTGGATTCAAAAAATGAAGGGATTGCTATTAAGGAGGCTAAAAAGCTTGGCATTCCTGTGGTGGGTGTGGTTGATACGAACTGCGATCCCGATGATGTGGATTATATTATTCCTGCCAACGATGATGCCATAAGGGCGGTAAAACTGCTTGCGAGCAAGATTGCCGACGCTTATGAAGAGGGTAGAAGAGAAAGAGAGATTCTTATCCAGAAAGATCTGGAAATAGCAAAGGAGCAAGAAGCTGAAGAAAAAGAAAGCATTACAGAAAATGAAAATGTAGATAATTCAGACGACGTTTCTGATGATATACCAGAGTAAAGGAGGATATATTTAGAATGGAGATTTCAGCATCAGTAGTTAAGGAGCTTAGAGAAAAAACAGGTGCAGGTATGATGGAATGTAAAAAGGCACTGGAAGCCTGCAACGGTGATATGGAAAAAGCCTTGGTTTATCTGAGGGAAAAAGGAATTGCTGTAGCCCAGAAGAAGGCATCAAGAGCTGCCAATGAGGGATTAATTGCATCATACATACATGCGGGTGGTAAGATAGGTGTGCTGGTAGAGATTAACTGTGAGACCGACTTTGTGGCAAGAAACGATGATTTCAAAGAGTTTGCGAAAGACATTGCCATGCAGATAGCAGCAGTTAAACCTCTCTACATAAAAAGGGAGGACGTTCCTGCTGAGGTTATAGAAAAGGAAAAGGAGATCTATACTACTCAGGCAAAACAGACAGGAAAACCTGAAAAGGTAATAGAAAAGATAGTTGAAGGCAAGCTTGAAAAGTTTTATGAAGAGGTGTGCCTTGTTGACCAGCCTTTTATAAAGGATTCCAATCTAAAGATTAAAGATCTCCTAACCCAGCTGGTGGCAAAAATAGGTGAAAACATTCAGATTAAGAGGTTTGCTCGGTTTCAGGTGGGAGAGGAAAAATAGTTTATGCCTAAATTTAATAGAGTTCTTCTAAAGCTTTCAGGCGAGATTCTGGCAGGTGAAAAAGGCTATGGTATATCTACAGAAAAGCTTGAAGATATAGCCTCTGAGATAATTGATATTCACCAGATGGGGGTTCAGGTAGCCATTGTGGTGGGGGGAGGAAATATTTTCAGAGGTGTCGCCAGCGCATCTATCGGTATTGAAAGGGCAACTGCCGATTACGTGGGGATGCTTGCCACTGTTATGAATGCCGTTATTATTCAGGAAATACTTGAAAAGAAGGGTGCTGCAACAAGAGTACTGTCTGCCCTTGAAATTAGGCAGATATCGGAGACCTATATTAGAAGAAGAGCTTTAAGACATCTTGAAAAAGGGCGGATCATAATATTTGCAGCAGGTACTGGAAATCCTTTTTTTACAACCGATACAGCTGCCGCGTTAAGAGCCGCTGAGATAGGAGCAGATGTTCTGCTTAAAGGTACTAAGGTAGACGGTATTTATGATCGGGATCCCAACATATATCCCTCTGCTGTCAGATTTAATCAGCTCAGATTTACTGAGGCTATTGAAAAGGAGCTTAAAATTCTTGATGCATCTGCCTTTTCTCTTTGCAGGGATAACAATATACCCATAATCGTTTTTAACGTGGTAGAAAAGGGAAACATAAAAAAGGTTCTGGAAGGAGAAAATATAGGTACTCTGGTAAAAGGAGACTGAGCTATGAATAACACCATTAAGAAATCAACTCAGGAAAAGATGGAAAAGACAATAGAGCATTTGAAAAAAGAGCTTAATAAAATCAGAACAGGCAGGGCACAGGCAGGTATTCTTGATGATATTAAGGTTGATTATTATGGTCAGACCATGCCTATAACCCAGCTTGCTACTGTAAATATTCCAGAACCGAGAATGATCCTTATCCAGCCATGGGATAGCTCAGCCATCTCAGCTATAGAAAAGGCAATAATGAAGTCAGAGCTTGGTATTAATCCGAGCAATGATGGTAAGGCTATCAGGCTGGTGATCCCTCCGTTAAATGAGGAAAGGAGAAAGGAGCTCGTTAAGTTTGCAAAAAAGATAGCCGAAGAGAATAAGGTGGCTATAAGAAACGAGAGAAGAGATGCCATTGAGAAGATAAAATCGGAAGAGAAAAATAAGGCACTTTCTGAGGATGATTCAAAGAGATTGCAGAAAGAGATTCAGGATCTTACAGATCTTTATATAAAAAAGATCGATGATCTGCTTTTACTAAAAGAAAAAGAGATTTTAGAGGTTTAAAAAATAAAAAGGAAGGTTGGTGATTTTAATGGCAGAAGTAAAAGCCCTTGAAGGCGAGGACTTTGAAAGATTGCTGAAAAGGTTTAAAAAAGAAGTTGAGAAAGCAGGCATTCTTTCAGAGTTGAAGAAAAGAGAGTTCTATGAGAAGCCAAGTGAAAAGAAAAAGAAAAAGCTTAAGGCTGCAAGAAGAAGAGCTCTCAAGAAAGCAAGAAAAGAAAAGTACGTTCAGGGTTAAAAAAGCTCAAGGCATCTTTTTTTAAAATGGCATGGTTATTCATAACCATGCCGTTTTAATTTCAAGGAGGTATTTTGTGACCATTAAATCAACAGATTTAAAGGGTTTAAGATTATTCAAGAAAGGCAAAGTGAGAGATGTTTATGAGGTTGGCGAAAATCTGCTAATAGTTGCTACGGACAGGATATCGGCATTTGATGTGGTTTTGCCAACACCTATACCCTACAAGGGCGAGATTTTAAACCAACTATCATTGTTCTGGTTTGACTATTTTAAGAGTGATGTTGATAATCATGTCATCACAGCAGATGTAAATGAATATCCTGAAGAATTAAAAAAGTTCAGGGATGTTATTGAATACCGATCTGTTCTGGTTAAAAAAGCCAAACCTCTGCCCATTGAATGCATAGTAAGAGGTTACATCTCAGGCTCAGGCTGGAAGGAATACAATAGGACTGGTACAGTCTGCGGTATAAAGCTTGAGGAGGGGCTCAAGGAGTCAGATAAGTTATCCGAAGCTATTTTTACACCATCCACAAAGGCAGAAATAGGGGATCATGATGAGAATATAAGCTATGAAAAAATGGTAAATATTGTGGGTTCTGAAATGGCAAAAAAACTAAAAGATCTATCTCTTTTAATATATACAAAGGCAAGAGATTATGCCGAGACTAAAGGAGTTATAATAGCAGATACCAAATTTGAGTTTGGTCTTTACAATGACAGGATAATCCTTATTGATGAGATACTGACCCCTGATTCCTCAAGGTTCTGGCCTATGGATACATATGAACCGGGAAAATCTCAGGTTAGTCTTGACAAACAGTATATTAGAGATTATCTGGTGTCAATAGACTGGGAAAATAAAGATTTTACCCCCGAACTACCTCAGGATGTGGTGAGAAATACATTCCTTAAATACAAAGAAGCCTATGAGGTAATAACAGGAAAAAAATTCAGAATCAATGACATATAATATGAATGAGAATAAACTGCCTGTCCATATAGGAATTATAATGGATGGAAATGGTAGATGGGCAAAAAAGAGGCATAAAAGCCGTGTATTTGGTCATCGACAGGGAATAAAGGTAGTCAGAGAAGTTGTTGATTATACAGCAAAAAGAGGTATTAAGCAGCTTACGTTATACACCTTCTCTTCTGAAAACTGGCAGAGACCTCAGATGGAGGTAAAAGCCCTGATGGGGTTTCTCAAACATTATCTCATTAAAGAGGCAGACTGGTTAAAAAGCATAGGCGTAAAGCTTAATGTAATTGGAAACAGAGAAAAACTACCCACTGATGTACTTAAAGCTGTTGAGCAGGTGGAGCGGCATACCATAGACTGCAGTACCATGATATTAAACCTGGCACTAAGTTATGGTGGAAGAGACGAGATAATCAGAGCGGTCAGGAAAATAATAGAAAAGGTAGTCTCAGACAGCAGTTTTAAGCTGGATGAGAAAAATTTTAATCAGTTTCTTGACACGGCAGGTCAGCCAGACCCTGATCTAATTATCAGAACAAGCGGTGAATATAGAATCAGTAATTTTCTGATCTGGCAGTCAGCATATTCTGAACTTTACTTTACCGAGACACTATGGCCTGATTTTACAACCGAAGAGCTTGAAAGAGCCATACAAAGCTACATGAGGAGAGAAAGAAGGTTTGGCAAAGTCTAATTTATTTCTTAGAGTAATAACAGCTATTATATTAATTCCTGTTGCTCTGATAATAATATTCTTCGGTAACGAAAAATTAATATTTCTATTGCTTTCAGCCATAATGCTTGCTTGTTCCTATGAGCTTTACCGGATGCTAGACATAAAGGGTAAGGCTGAAGTTTTATTCGGATTTTTCTTAAATCAGATACTTCTAACAGTGTTAATATATTTCAAGACATATTGTATTTTTGCCATTGTATCTTTGTTTTTTGTAACCCTGTGCTATTCTCTTTTTATAAAAGGTATAGACCGTTTTATACTTCTAAGCTCCAAGTATCTTCTATCACTATTTTATCTGCCCTTTCTTTTATCTTTTACTTACATGGTGTTTTTACTGGAGGATGGCAGGTTCTGGCTTCTTTATCTCCTTGCAACCAACTGGGCAACCGATTCATTTGCATATTTTGTAGGTGGAAGGTTTGGTAAACATCAATTAAGTAAAATTTCACCCAAAAAAAGTATAGAAGGGCTTGCAGGTGGAATTCTTGGAGGAATTTTAATCTCGGTGATTTTTTATCTTACCTACTTTAAAAGAGGAGAAATCTATCTTTTTATAGCGCTTGGTATTCTTGGAAGTGTGATTGGTCAGGTAAGCGATCTGATAGAGTCGGGGATAAAAAGAGCTTCCAATGTGAAAGACTCTGGAAATGTAATACCCGGGCATGGCGGTCTACTTGATCGTTTTGATAGTCTGTTTTTTACAGGACCTTTATTCTATTTTTATATAGTTTATTTGTTGGGTGTAAAATGAAAAATATTACTCTTTTAGGCTCTACTGGAACTATAGGAATAAACGCCCTGAACGTTATTAGAAAAAACAGTGGACTCTTTTCGGTTTTTGCCCTTGTGGCTGACAAGAATGCGGAGACTGTAAAAGAGCAGATAGAGGAGTTCTCACCAAGATTTGCCGTAATAAATGACGAAGCTGGTTATAAATATTTAAAGGATTATTTTGCAGGATCTAAGGTTAAAATACTAAAG
>JBEQAF010000028.1:6035-14811 GCA_041640455.1 bacterium | reverse complement strand
GAAAAGAAGGAATAAGAGAGGTTGTTGAGTCTTCTGAGGTTCATATAGTTATCTCGGCAATATCTGGCACATCTGGCATATATCCCACTTACAGGGCTGTTAAGGCAGGTAAGTTTATAGCTCTTGCCAATAAGGAGAGTCTTGTTTCAGCAGGGAATCTTATTAAAAAAGAGGCTGAAAGCTCCAAAGCAAAGATTATTCCAGTTGACAGCGAACATAGCGCTATTTTTCAGCTTCTTGCAGGTAAAAAAATCAGAGACATTAAAAGAATTATACTTCCAGCTTCGGGAGGACCATTTCTCGATAAGGATATTAGCCAGTTTGAAAATATCAATGTAAATGATGCGCTGAACCATCCGGTCTGGAACATGGGGAAAAAAATTACCATTGACTCAGCAACACTGGCAAACAAAGGGCTTGAGGTCATTGAAGCCCATTATCTGTTTGATCTACCCTATGAAAAAATTGATGTGCTAATACACAGGCAGTGTATAGTGCATGGGATGGTTGAGCTTATAGATGGAAGCATTTTGACCCATATGGGAAAGCCTGATATGAAACTGCCAATTTCACATGCGCTTTTTTATCCAAAAAGGGAGCACTTTAATGGGGGACTGAGCCTGAGCGCCATAAATAACCTTACTTTTGAAGAAGTTTCTACAGAAAAATTCCCTTTTTTGAAACTTGCCTATGAAGTAGGTAAAAAAGATAAAAGCTATCCAGCAATATTTAACTCTGCCGATGACAGGGCTGTCCATTATTTTCTAAACGGGCTAATAGGTTTTAATGATATATTCAGACTGGTAAGTGAGGCAGTTAACAGCCATGACCCTTTTGAGATACAGGATATAAATGACGCCCAGGAGGCAGATAGACTGGCTAAGGAATATGTTGACAAAACGGTTAAAAGGATTAAAAAACTATGATAAGTATTTTATCAGCCATTATAGTTATAGGTGTACTGGTTCTTGTTCATGAATTTGGCCATTATGTGGTTGCCAAATACTTTGATGTGAAGGTTTTAAAATTTTCAATAGGCTTTGGTCCCAAATTATTTGGTATCAAGGGTAAGGAAACAGAGTATCTAATCTCGTCAGTCCCGCTCGGAGGATATGTAAAACTCTATGGTGAAGATGACAGTGAAGAGGTTAAAGAAGAGAAGGAAAGGGCATTCTCATTTCAGCATCCTTTTAAAAGAATTGCTATAGTTTTTGCAGGACCCTTTTTTAATTTTCTTTTTGCATTTTTAGTGTTTTTTGTCATTAATACAGTGGGTTATAAAACGGTGTCAACAAAAATAGGCGATATTAAAGAGGATTATCCCGCAGCTATTGCTGGTATTAAAAAGGGAGACAGGGTTTTAAGTATTGATGGAACCAGGGTGACCACATGGGAAGAGCTTTCAAAGATTATAAAATCAAAGCCTGAAAGAGAGCTGAATATAGAGCTGGAGAGAGAAAACCAGAAGATGCAGTTTCGTGTAACTCCGCTTATGGAAAAGACAAAAAATCTCTTTGGAGAGGATGTTTATACCCCTGTTCTTGGTATAGTATCATCTGATGAACTTATAAAAATATCCTATCCGTTACCCACGGCTCTGATAAAATCAGCCAGCCAGGTCTATGAACTAACCAGACTGACCGTGGTCACAGTTATAAAGCTTGTGCAGAGGGTTGTGCCTGTTTCATCCTTAGGTGGACCTATTATGATAACCAAGCTTGCTGGAGAGACTGCAAAAACAGGAGCCATTAGCTTTATACTTTTTATGGCTTTACTCAGTGTCAATCTGGGTGTGCTTAATCTTCTACCTATACCCATCCTTGATGGAGGACATATGGTTATATTCTCTTATGAGCTTATTACAGGGAGAAAGGTTTCTGAAAGGTTTAAGGAGGTCTATACCTATGTGGGTATTTTTATTATAATCCTGTTGACCATAACAGTTTTTTATAACGATATTATGAAAGTATTTTTCGGTAAATGAGATTTTTAAGTATCTCAACCTCTCAAAAAAGGGCATCTTTAAGCTATTTTGATAAGGCTTTACTTGTGTTTTCAGCAGAAGCCGAGAGAGATATTCAGCCCTCCCAATGGTTTACACCAGTAATTAATATGCTGAGTAGCTTTAACAACCAGCTTATTAAAAATCTGGACTTTATAGCCATTGATGTGGGTCCTGGCTCTTTTACAGGGATTAAGGTAGGGATTTCATTTGTAAAGGGACTATCCCTGCCCTCGAACATTCCGCTTGTACCTGTAAATTCTCTCGAATCACAGGCTATTTTGGCACCGGATAATGGAAAGATTATGGTGGTAAAAAATGCCATGAGAGGGCTTTATTATTTTGCGTTTTATGAAAAGAAAGATTCAGAGGTTTTAGAGATAATCTCTCCAAGAGTTGTTTCCCCCAACTTGCTAAAGAACCAATATTCTGAAATATCAGACTGTGAGTTATATCTATTTACCGATAGCATCACAGTTAAAGAATATTTTCCAGGAAGCACAGCAATCACAAATTCTGCACCACTTTCTGAGGGAGTGGGTATTCTGGGGCTAAAGAGGTATAAATCGGGTTTCTTTAAAAAAGAGTCCGAAATTGAGCCGCTTTATCTTAGACAGCCTGACGCCGTTGAAAATTTAAAATCTATTAATAAATAATAATTTTTAATTGTTTGACAACACTGTTTTTTTTAATATAATAAAAAAATTAACTTTTTAAGGGGATATTTTGTTTGAAAGTAACAGTTAAAGACATAAGAGCTAAAAAAGTTATCAGGGACTGGCTTGAACCGATTGATTATATTAATGAAATTTTTGAAAAGGAGCCACACAATAGCATAAGAATTTCTGAACCCTTTAAGGTTCACATGGAGCTTGATAGCATTGGTGAGGATATTGAGGTTAAAGGTAGTTTTGATCTGGATATGAGCTTTGCCTGTGACCGTTGTCTTGGAGATGGATCCTATCATTTTAACGAAAAACTCCATTATATTCTGGTGCCTAAAAAGGAAGAGGGCTCAGAGGAGATAATGGAAGATGAAGAGGAAGAGCTTTCTTATTTCGAAGGAGAAGAGATTGATCTTTCGGAGATTGTTTTTGAGCATCTTATGCTTTCTATACCATATAAACTACTTTGTAGTAACAGCTGTAAAGGGCTCTGCCCCCGATGCGGTGCAAATCTAAATACCGAAAAATGTTCCTGTGGTGATATAAGAGAAGACAACGAACTTGCTAAAAAACTAAAAATTTTGAAGAAGGAGTAATATTATGCCAAATCCCTTTAAAAGACACACACGTTCGAGAGGCGGAAAAAGAAGAGCCCATGACTTTCTTGAGAATCCTTCCATGGCAAAATGTTCAAACTGCGGAGAGGTGAAACCGCCTCACAGGGTATGTCCTGCCTGTGGATACTACAGAGGAAGAAAAGTCCTTTCTGTAGAAAAATTTTAAAGCATGATTATTGCCATTGATGCAATGGGCGGCGACAGAGCACCGGCAATTAATATTGAGGGTGCAGTTCTTGCCGCTAAAGAGCTTGATATTACTATTGCACTGGTGGGCGACAGGGATATTATTGAACCCCTGTTAAATAATTATAGAAAAGAGCATTTAAAGGGATCTATAGTGGTAGTTCATGCGCCAGAGGTGGTAGCCATGAGCGAGTCTCCATCAGTAGCTATCAGGAAGAAAAAAAACTCTTCCATCTCAGTTGCTTTGCAGATGGTTAAGAACGGTGAGGCAGATGCAGCAATAAGTGCAGGTAACTCAGGTGCCATGATGGCTTTTTCCATGTTTGTAATGAAGCGGTTACCCATGGTGGATAGACCGGCTATTGTAACCGTTATGCCAAATATAAAATCTGCAACAGTATTGCTTGATGCAGGTGCTAATACAGATTGCAAACCCTCTCATCTTTTGCAGTTTGCACTGATGGGAGCAGTTTATTCATCCACATTACTGGATATAAAATTTCCGAGGATTGGCATTCTCAGTAACGGTGAGGAGGAAGAGAAAGGAACAGAGCTTACCAAAGGAACTCAGGAACTTTTGAAAAAGACATCTCTTAATTATATTGGTTATGTGGAAGGCAGAGATATTTTTAATGGAAATGTGGATGTGGTAGTTTGCGATGGCTTTACAGGTAATATTGTGTTAAAGGTTGCTGAAGGTGTGGCTGGAGCAATAACATCTATTCTAAAGGAAGAGGTAAACAAGTCTTTTCTGTCCAAGCTGGGTTTTCTGGTTGCCAGACCAGCTCTTATGGCTCTGAAAAAAAAGGTAGATTATGAAGAATACGGCGGTGCTCCTCTTTTAGGCGTCGATGGAATAAGTATTATCTGTCACGGTTCTTCATCAGGTTATGCCATAAAAAATGCAGTTAAATATGCGGTAAGCTGTGTTGAAAAGAAGTTAAATAACATTCTTAAGCTGGAACTGGAGAAGTATCAGGACATACTTACCATAAAGGAGCAATAATAAATGAAAAAAGCCGTAGTTGCAGGCATAGGCGGATATGTTCCAGGAGGAATATTAACAAACAAAGATCTGGAGACCATAGTTGAGACTTCAGACGAATGGATTACCACAAGAACCGGGATCAAGGAAAGAAGAATAGCGGCTAAAAACCAGGTTACTACTGATCTTGCACTGGAGGCATCCAGGATAGCCATTAAAAAGGCTGGAATCAGACCAAGACAGCTTGATTATATAATTTTTGCTACTGCTACTCCTGATATGCTCTTCCCCTCTGCTGCCTGTCTTCTTCAGCATAAGCTGGGGGCAAAAAACGCCGCTGGTTTTGATATAGCTGCAGGCTGTTCGGGTTTTATATATGCCCTTTCCATTGCGGAAAAATATATTGAAGCTGGTGCGGCTGAGCATATACTTGTTGTTGGTGCCGAGATCCTGAGCAGGATTGTAGATTGGAGCGACAGAACAACCTGCGTGCTTTTCGGAGACGGGGCAGGTGCGGTTGTGCTAAGTGCAAAGAACGGGGACAGAGGTATAATCTCCACCATAATTAAGTCAGATGGATCATATGGAGATCTGCTAAAACTTCCTGGAGGCGGCAGTCTTTATCCCGCAAGTTATGAATCTGTTGATAATAAGTTACACTATATAAAAATGAGCGGAAATGAGGTATTTAAAAAGGCTGTTAAATCTATGGAAGATATTGCTGCTGAAATACTGGAATTAAATGGTTTTGAAGGTAAGGATGTGGATCTTCTGGTGCCCCACCAGGCAAATATGAGAATTATTCATGCGGTGCAGAAAAGAACGAACATTCCTGAAAACAGAACCTATATAAATATTCATAAATATGGCAATACGTCAGCAGCTTCTATCCCCATAGCACTTTTTGAAGCGGAGGAAAGAGGTTTCTTAAAAGAACGAGATCTTGTATTATGTGTGGCTTTTGGTGCTGGTTTTACCTGGGGCGCTTCGCTAATAAGATGGTAGTTAAATATAAATAGGAGGAGATAATGGCATTAGCTGATTTTTTTCTTAATGAAGATCAGAAGTATCTTAAAAACCTTGCAAAAAGAATTGCTAAGGAGAAGATTTTACCTGTCAGAGCCCATCTGGACGAGAATAACGAGTTTCCTAAAGAGATACTGGCTGAGATTGCAAAGACAGGATTGTTTGGCATCTATATTCCTGAAGAATACGGTGGACTGGGGATGGGAAGTTTTGAGAACTGCCTTGCCATTGAAGAGCTTAGCTGGGGATGTCTTGGTGTTTCTGTAAGCTTTGCCGCCAGCGGGCTTGGTTGCTATCCAATTCTTCTTTATGGAACAGAAGAGCAGAAGAAAAAATATCTACCTGAAATTGCAAAGGGTACAAAATTGGCAGCCTTTGGTCTTACAGAGGCAAATGCCGGTTCAGATGCGGGAGGAATTGAGACTACGGCTGTTAAAGATGGAGATTATTACATAATCAATGGCACAAAACAGTGGATAACTAATGGTGGAGAGGCAGATATATACTCGGTCATAGCCATGACTAACAAGGCAAAGGGGCCGAGAGGTGCATCGGGATTTATAATAGAAAAAGGTACTCCGGGATTTTCCTTTGGCAAAAAAGAAAATAAGTTAGGAATTAGAGCATCGGCTACAAGAGAGCTGGTATTTCAGGACTGCAGGGTTCATAAAGATCAGTTGTTAGGTGGGAAGGAAGGAATCGGGTTCATAGCTGCTATGAAGACTTTTGATATGACAAGACCTGGCATAGGTGCTCAGGCTGTGGGTGTTGCCCAGGCAGCCCTCGACGTAGCTGCGGATTATGCAAGAGAAAGGAGGCAGTTTGGAAAACCCATAATCTCCTTTCAGGCAATCCAGCATATGCTTGCTGATATGGCAACTGAGATTGAGGCTTCAAGGGTACTGGTTTATCAGGTGGCAAGATACATTGATATGGGCGGCAAAGATTTTTCTAAATATTCAGCAATGGCAAAGGTTTTTCCTGCAGATACAGCGGTAAAGGTTGCTTTAAATGCCATTCAGATACTTGGTGGATATGGATATATGAAAGAATATCCCGTTGAAAAGATGCTAAGAGATGCAAAGATACTCCAGATCTATGAGGGGACCAATCAGATTCAGAGAAATGTTATAGGTCAGGAGCTTATTAAAGAATACGCAGGAAAGAGGGATTAAAGGTGGCTAAGGAAGCAAAGATAGCCTTTATATTTCCAGGGCAGGGCTCCCAGTATGTCGGGATGGCAAAAGCTCTATACGATAATTTTAAAGAGGCAAGAGAGATATTTGACAGAGCTGATAGTGCCCTAAACTTTAAACTCTCCAAGATATGTTTTGAAGGTCCCGATTCAGAGCTGAAGCTTACTCAGAATACTCAGCCTGCTATTCTTACTGCCAGCATAGCAGTTCTTGAGGTCTTTAAAAAACATGTTCCTAATCTTAAGCCCCTTTATGTGAGCGGTCACAGTCTTGGTGAATATTCTGCGCTGGTATCTGCCTCAGCCATAAGCTTTGAAGATGCTGTAAAGACTGTTCATTTAAGAGGCAGATTTATGCAGGAGGCTGTACCTGTTGGTATAGGTACCATGTATGCGGTACTTGGTCTTGAAGATTTTGAAGTGGAGGAGGCATGTGATCAGACAGATAAGAGTCTTGGAGTGGTTGAACCTGCAAATTTTAACTCTCCCGGGCAGGTAGTAATATCCGGAAATGTTGCAGCCATAAATGCCTGTCTGGAGATACTTAAAGATAAAGGGGCAAAAAGGCTAATTCAGCTTCCGGTAAGCGCTCCATTCCATTGCAGTTTAATGGAAAGTGCCGCAAATAATCTTAAAACTGTGCTCAATGACATAGCCTTTTCTGATCCTGTTTATCCGGCAATCTCAAATGTGACGGCAAAGACCTACAATAGTATAAAGGAGATAAAAACTCTACTGGTAGAGCAGGTTAAAAAGCCAGTGAGATGGACTGAATGCATAAACTTTATGATTGAAAATGGTGTTAACGAGTTCATTGAGATTGGACCTAACAAGGTGCTTACCAACCTTGTTAAAAGGATTAACAGGGATGTGAAGGCTGTAAACATTGAAACACAGGATGATATAGCGCTTTTTGCAAAACTTTATAATGAGGGTTAACATATGTTAGAAGGCAAGGTTATACTGGTTACAGGTGGTTCTCAGGGCATTGGCGCTTACCTTGTGGAGGATCTTTACAGGGCAGGAGCTTTTGTTTATTTTATAGGCAGAGATGAGTCCAAACTGAAGTCACTAACTGAAGGGTTGAAAGATATTAAAAGTAGTGGTAATATAAAATACTTTGTTTGTGACGTAGTTGATGCTCTCAGAGTTGATGAAGTGGTAGCCGAAATTGTTAAGGAAAGGGGAAGAATTGATGTGCTCGTAAATAATGCGGGGATAACTATGGATAATATACTGCTCAGAATGAAAGATGAGGAATGGGATAGGGTTATAAATGTCAATCTAAAGGGCGTTTTTATTGCCACCAAAGCCGTTTTAAAAACTATGATTAAACAGCGGTATGGGAGAATAATAAACATCTCATCGGTAGTAGCGTCTATGGGAAATGCTGGACAGGCAAACTACTGCGCTTCAAAGGCAGGAATTGAGGGATTTACAAGGTCTGTTGCAAGAGAGGTGGCTTCGAGAAACATTACGGTAAATGCAGTAGCTCCCGGGTATATTGAGACTCCGATGACAGAAAAACTATCAGAAGAGATAAAAAAGTCCATGCTGTCCATGATTCCCTTAAACAGATTTGGACACAGCAGGGATGTATCAGAGGCGGTCAAGTTTCTTGCGTCTGACAGTGCAGCTTATATTACTGGTCAGGTTCTGCACGTTAATGGCGGTATGTATATGTAAAAAATTTAAGGAGGTGATAAGATGGCAAACGATGTAGAAAATAAGGTTAAAGAGATTATTGTGGAGCAGCTTGGTGTCAGTGAGGATCAGGTTAAATTAGAAGCTTCTTTCATAGAGGACCTTGGCGCCGATTCGCTTGATACGGTTGAGCTCGTTATGGCTTTTGAAGAGGCTTTTGGACTTGAGATTCCTGATGAAGATGCTGAAAAGATTAGAACAGTTAAAGATGCAGTAGATTACATAAAATCTAAGATATCTTAAACAAAAGGGGGTAAAACCCCCTTTTTTAGTTGAGGAGTTTATATGAAAAGAGTTGTAGTTACCGGAATGGGTATTGTTTCGCCCTGCGGTAATAACCTGCAGGAAAACTGGCAGAATATAGTAAACGGTGTATCTGGTATTGACTATATTACA
>JBEQAF010000028.1:0-6025 GCA_041640455.1 bacterium | reverse complement strand
GATAGAAGAGGATTTTTCGGAGAGGGTAGGGGTTATGGTAGGCGCTGGAATGGGCGGCCTGCTAACTATTGAAAAATATCACGGTGCCCTTGTTGAAGGCGGACCGAGAAAGATTTCTCCTTTTTTTATCCCCTATAGCATTGTAAATATGGCTCCCGGTTTAATATCTATGGAATATGGAGCTAAGGGACCAAATCTTTCTGTTGTAACAGCCTGTGCCACATCTACCCATAATATAGGGGAAGCCTTTGAATGTATTTTAAGGGGCGATGCAGATGTGATGATAGCCGGTGGTTCTGAGGGAACCATAACACCCCTTGCAATAGGTGGTTTCTGTGCCATGAAGGCACTTTCAACAAGAAATGATGATCCCAAAAAGGCAAGCAGACCCTTTGACAAAGATAGAGACGGTTTTGTTATGGGGGAGGGAGCGGCCATTTTGGTATTGGAAGAGCTTGAGTTTGCAAAAAAGAGAGGGGCTAAGATTTATGCAGAGGTAGTTGGTTACGGATTAAGCTCCGATGCCTATCATATGACCCAGCCAGCACCTGAGGGTGAGGGTGCTTATAGATGCATGAGGATGGCACTAAAAGATGCCGGTATAAGCCCTGATGATATAGATTATATTAATGCCCATGGGACGTCAACATACTATAACGATCTTTTCGAAACACTTGCCATTAAGAAATTGTTTGGCGAAAGGGCATACAAGATCCCCATAAGCTCAACAAAATCTATGACAGGACATCTTCTTGGAGCTGCAGGAGCCGTTGAGGCACTTTACACAATTATGTCAATTAAAGATGGAATAGTCCCGCCAACTTTAAACTATGAAACCTGTGACGGAGAGTGTGATCTGGACTATGTGCCTAATCAGGCAAGGGAAGTTAAGATTAACTATGCCATGTCAAACTCCTTTGGTTTTGGAGGAACAAACGCATCTCTGATTTTCAAAAAATTTGAATAGGATTTTTTATGAGAATAGCCATAGGTAGTGATCACAGAGGAATCAGTATCAAAAGTTACCTTAAGATAGATATGGAAAAAAAGGGTTATCCAGTTATTGATCTGGGTACTTTTGATAACGATACATCGGTAGATTATCCCGACTTTGCATCAAAGGTTTCGTCAAAGGTAAGCACAGGCGAGGTAGATCTGGGGATCCTTATCTGCGGTACAGGTATAGGTATGTCCATAGTGGCTAATAAGTACTTCAATGTCAGGGCTGCTCTGGTTCATAACGAAGAGACAGCCAGATTTGCAAAGCTTCACAATAATGCAAATGTGTTAGTTCTGAGCGGTAACGAGCTTACTCTGGAGGATGCAAAAAAATATGTAGATATATGGTTATCTACCTCCTTTGAGGGTGGAAGACATCAGAAAAGGCTTGATAAGATCTTAGAAATAGAGAATAGGAATAAGAAAAGATACAATGTGGTGGATATACTGTCTGATTATGATAAACAGATCTCACATCTGGTATCTCTTGAGCTTAAAAGGGAACAGGAGTGTTTGGTACTGATTGCCTCTGAGAATATTGCCAGTAAGGCAGTTCTGGCTGCGCAGGGCAGTGTATTTACAAACAAATATGCGGAAGGTTATCCTGGGAAGAGATATTATGGCGGTTGTGAATACTGTGATGATATTGAAACCATTGCCATAGAAAGGGCTAAGGCGCTTTTTGGAGCGGATCATGCCAATGTTCAGCCCATCTCTGGCTCGGCAGCTAATCTTGCAGCATATTTTTCTATACTTAATCCAGGTGATACCATCCTTGCCATGAAGCTTGCCCATGGAGGACATCTGACCCATGGAGCTCCCGTAAGTGTGGTCAGCAAGATTTTTAATGTTATCTCCTATGGGGTTAGAAAGGAAGATGGGCTCATAGACTATGATGAGGTTGAAAAGCTTGCCATTGAGAACAGCCCCAAGCTTATAGTGGCAGGAGCAAGCTCCTATTCAAGATTTATTGATTTTAAAAGGTTTAAAGAGATTGCAGACAAAGTTGGTGCCTATTTTATGGTTGATATGGCACATATAGCCGGACTGGTAGCCGCAGGCATACATCCATCACCGGTTCCTTATGCAGATATCGTTACCAGCACAACCCATAAGACACTTAGAGGACCGAGAGGCGGTTTTATTCTCTGCAAGGATTATTTAAAAGATAAGGTTGATAAGGCAGTATTTCCAGGAATTCAGGGGGGACCACTTGTTCATACCATTGTGGCAAAGGCTGTGGCATTTCAGGAAGCCATGTCAGATGATTTTAAAGCCTATCAGAAGCAGATTACTCTTAATGCGAGAGCGATGGTAGAGATATTTTCTGAAGAGCCTTTTAAAGTTGTTTCGGGTGGTACTGATAATCATATGTTCTTGCTGGATCTGACAAATGTGGGGATCACAGGAAAGACAGCAGAAAAGGCGCTGGAAGAGGTTAATGTTGTGGTTAATAAAAATTCTATTCCTTACGATGACAAACCTCCCACATTAACATCGGGCATTAGAATAGGAACACCCACAATAACTTCGAGGGGTATGAAGGAGAAAGAATCGGTAAAGATTGCCGAAATTATAAAGGATATACTGCTGGATCCTTACAACATAAACAAAAAGAGAAATTTCCGTGATGATGTGATTGACCTTTGCAGGATGTTTCCTATCTATGAGGATCTTTTCTGATGGACAGAAGGCCATCATGGGACGAGTATTTTTTTGAGATAGCAAAGATCGTGGCAAAAAGATCTACCTGTTTAAGAAGACAGGTGGGAGCGATTCTGGTTAAAGAAAAAAGAATACTGGCAACAGGTTATAATGGTGCTCCTTCTCAGCTCAGACATTGTCTTGAGGTTGGCTGTATAAGAGAAAGTAAGAATGTGCCTTCTGGACAGAGACATGAGCTTTGTAGAGGTATCCATGCCGAACAAAATCTTATTATCCAGTCAGCCTATCATGGTGTTAGTATTGCCGATTCTTATCTTTACTGTACAAACTTTCCCTGCTCCATCTGTGCCAAGATGCTTATAAATGCAGGTATAAAAAAAATTTTCTATCTGGATGGATACCCCGATGAGCTTTCTGAAGAGCTTATAAAAGAAGCGAGGATAGAGGTAATTAAAAGGTAGTAATAAAAATCAGGTATAATAAATGAGATGCCCCTATTGTGGTTACAGCGAGGATAAGGTTCTTGACTCACGGGTTAATAAAGAAGGTACTGAGATAAGGCGGAGAAGAAGCTGTCTTAAATGTAGCAGAAGATTTACTACCAAAGAGACCATTGAGTTTAATTTTCCGCTGGTTATAAAAAAAGATGGAAAAAGGGAGCCCTTTTCTTCAGAAAAGATAAAAAATGGTCTAAAAAAGGCACTCGAGAAAAGACCCATTAGCGCAGAAAAGATAGAAGAGATAGTCAAAAAGATAGAAAATCAGGTAATTGAGACTGGCGAATCGGAGATATCAGCCAGGTTTATAGGCGAGCTTGTAATGAAAGAGCTTAACAGTCTCGATCATGTTGCCTATGTAAGATTTGCCTCAGTTTATAAAGATTTTAAAGATCCATCCCAGTTTCTTGAAGAGCTTGAGAAACTTCTGAAAAAGTCATCAAAAAAATGAACTACTCTGATCAGTTTTTTATGAAAATTGCTCTCAGTCTGGCAAAGAAAGGTATTGGACGGGTATCACCAAATCCGCCAGTGGGCGCTTTAGTTGTGAAGAACAATAAGATAATAGGCAGGGGATATCATAGATATTATGGAGGACCCCATGCGGAGGTATATGCTCTTCAAAAACTCAGCAGTGAGGATTTAAAGGATGCTACTTTATATGTAACCTTAGAACCCTGTTCCCATTACGGCAAGACACCGCCTTGTGCGAAGCTTATTGCTGAAAGGGGTTTAAAAAGGGTTGTAATAGCAGTTAGAGACAGGAATCCGCTGGTATCTGGCAGAGGAATAGAAATAATGAAAGAAAAGGGGATTGAAGTCAGTGAAGGTGTTTTAAAGGATGAACTGGAGCTCTTTTACAGACCTTTTTTTAAATATATAACAGAGAAAATGCCCTTTGTCACTCTAAAAGTTGCCCAGAGTCTTGATGGTAAAAACTCCTTTGAAAGAGGCACAAAATATCTTGTCTCGGAACATACATTAAAATTTGTACACAGGCTAAGATATCAATCAGATGCAATACTGGTGGGTATAAACACCGTAATTTCAGATAATCCTTCCTTAGATATTAGACATTATTATTTGAAAAAAAAGTTGATTAAGGTTGTTCTTGATACGACGGGTAGGATCAAAGGTGATGAACGGCTCTTTCATACCTCAGGAGATGTGATTATATTCACCGCAAACGGCAAGCTGATGGACAAAAGAGTTAAAGCCAGAATTGAGCTGGTTGAGCTACAAAATGGGAGACTTAATCTTAAAAAGGTTTTCCGTAAACTGGCTGAGATGAAATTGCAGAATATTTTGGTTGAGGGTGGCGGAACACTAAGTTTTCAACTTATAAAAGAAAACCTTGTTGACCGTCTGATTTTAATTCAGGCTCCCATAATTATAGGTGGTAACAGAAATCTTTCTTTCAGCGGAGATGGATTTCAAAGTCGAGATGAAGCATTATTTCTAAAGTCCTATAATGTTAAAAAGTCAGGAGATGATCTGATTTTTATTTGGGACAGGTTTTAAGGCTTGTCTTTTTTACCTCTTACGGTTTATCATATTTCTATGTTTACAGGACTTATAGAGGAGCTTGGGACAGTAAGTTCAGTATCTTCAAAGGGGCAGGGAAAAACCATCAGAATAGAGGCAGTCAAAGTTCTGGAAGATATTAAAGTTGGTGATAGTATTGCCCATAATGGCATATGTCTTACAGTTGCTTCGGTTGGCAAAAATTATTATTATGTAGATGTATCAACAGAAACACTGAATGTAACCAGCATAAAAAATTTGGTTCAGGGGACTAAGATAAATCTTGAAAGAGCTATGCAAGCTGGAAGTAGGTTCGGAGGTCATATAGTAACTGGACATGTGGATACGGTAGGCAGAATTGAAGAAAAGAGGTCTGAAGGTAGTTTTTATGTATTTTATATCTCCTTTGATAAAAACTATGATAGGTATGTTATTAACAAAGGCTCTATAGCAGTTGATGGCATAAGCCTCACTGTTAATGAGAAGAGGGAAGGGCTGGTTAGACTAAACATTATTCCCCATACCCTTAAGGAAACAAATCTGCAGTTTCTCAACATCGGATCATTGGTAAATATAGAGTTTGATATAATAGGTAAATATGTGGAGAATCTGCTGAAATACAGAAAGAGTCCCCTTGATGAAAATTACCTTAGACAGGCAGGTTTTGGAGGCAATCTAATATGATTTTAAAGAAGATGGAAAAGATTATAGATTATTATAAAAAGGGCGGCATGATTATCTTAGTAGATGATGAAGATAGGGAAAATGAAGGAGATTTTGCCATAGCCGCCGAGAAGGTGACTCCAGATGCTATAAATTTTATGGCAATAAACGGCAGAGGGCTTATCTGCCTGGCTCTTGATGAAAGCATAGTCAAGCAGTTAGACCTGCCTATGATGGCAACAAGAAATACCTCAAGGTTTGGAACTGCCTTTACCGTTTCCATTGAGGCTAAAAAAGGAGTGACCACTGGTATATCAGCTCATGACAGGGCAACTACCATATTAACGGCAATAAATCCATCGGCAACTCCTGATGATATAGTCACTCCTGGGCATATCTTTCCCCTAAAGGCGAGAAAAGGCGGGGTGCTTGTCCGTGCCGGTCAGACGGAAGGCTCTGTTGATCTGGCAAGGCTTTCCGGGTTAAGACCTGCTTCGGTAATCTGTGAGATTATGAAAGATGATGGAACGATGGCAAGAATGCCTGATCTGGAAAAGATATCAAAAAAATTTAATATCCCCATTGTCACCATAGCAGATATTATCGCATACAGGATGAGAACCGAAAGGTTTGTCAGAAAGGAAGCGGAAGCCAGACTGCCCACCAAATATGGTGAG
>JBEQAF010000027.1:0-23825 GCA_041640455.1 bacterium | reverse complement strand
TCTTACTAACACAAGATATTCTGATAATCTGTTAACGTTTTTTGTTTCGGTGTTTGAAATTGGGCTTTGCTTTGATAGTTTATCCAGATTAAGAACTGATTTTTCGTTTTTTGAGTTTAATTCAGGTATGCCCTCCACATCTGTTACTTTTGTTTCCACATAGTGATGTTTGTCAACCCCATCTCTGAGATTATTAGCAACAGTATTTTCATGTGAAAAGTCAGGTGTTGATTTTTGATAGACGGTCTCTTCAACAGGATTACTCAAATTTTGTTTGATTTCAGGGGTAAAAACGCTTTTATTCTTATGAGGTATAACAGTCTTGGTTTTTACTGGCATCTCTGGATTTGCAAACGAGAAAAAATTTACCTCAAATTCCACAGGTGAATGATTCACTTCAAGCGGGACACGGTACATTGATAGGATAAGCATGTGAGCAAATAATGAAAAAACAAATGCGATTTTGTTTATACTGACGGTTTTAGTCATTTTTTCTCCACCATAATAGATATATTTGTAGCACCAGCTTTTTTTGCAATATCTATGACCTCTACAACAAAACCAAATGGAACACCTTTATCGGAAATAAGGTTTATGTTTTTTAACTCATTGTTTTTGTATAAAACTGTTAGTCTATCTGAAAGTTCTGATTTATTTATCATCTTTCCGTTCAGAAGTATTTCTCCATCTTTTTTTATTACTACTGACAATACAGCTTCATCGGTGTATTTAGCAGTTTCAGCTTCAGGTAGATTTAAAGGGATGGATGGCTTTGAAAATATGGAGGTCAGCAGGAAAAATATTAGGAGCAGAAAAACAACATCTATCATGGGTGTAAGATCTATACCTGCCGATCTGGTTGTGTGCTCATCGAACTCAATCATTTATTCTCCCCAGTCAAAAGACTTATGATTTCTGCAGCACAATGTTTCATTTGAAATGCTATTGTTTTAACCCTGTCTTCAAAAAAATGATGTAGTACAAGAGCAGGTATGGCGACAACCAGTCCCGCTACGGTTGTAAGCAAAGCTTCCCATATGCCACCTGCAAGGATTGCTGGATCAACAGCGCCTTTTACAGATGATACTGTCTTAAAGGCATTCACCATACCTAAAACCGTTCCTAAAAGTCCTAGGAGAGGAGCTATACGGCCAATTAGTTCAAGTATATGAAGGTTTTTGGTTAATCCCTTCAGCTCATACGAACCCTTTAAAGAGACGGATTCTTCTATAGCCGAAATGCCTTTGTCTTTATTTTTAATTGCCTCTGCAAGAACTGCTGCTACTGGACTATTGCTTTTTTCTGCAATGGTTAAGGCATTTTCTGTTTCTCCACGAATAGTCAGGAATTTAACGTCGTCAAAGATATCATTTCGTCTACAAGCTTTTAAATAGTAATATGCCCGCTCAAGCCCGATTGTAAAGGTAAGTATCGAGCATAAAAAAAGCGGATACATTAACGGTCCTCCTTTATGAAGAAGTTCAAACATTGTTTGCTCCTTCAACAGCAACTTTAATGCAGTTCAGACAATCCCTGAGAGTGCATATACCGCATGAGTGATACATAAAAACTGGGATATTTTTTGCTTTAGCAGTTTTCATAACCTCCATTTTTGCTTTATGAGATATCTTGTTAGTAAAGATAACCACCGCATCTACGTTTTTAACCTTTGAAGTGATGCTTATTTCTGATCTGGTATATACCTTAAGGTATATGCCCACCTTTTCAGCTTCGATTATATAATTCCTTTTTAACCTGTCCATCCCACCTATTAATGCAACGCACATATAAATCCTCCTTTAAATAGCCTTATTTGCAATCATGAACAATAAATAAAGTGTATAAACTGTAAAAGCTTTATCATTTTAAAACAGCGAACCTAAGCCAAAAAATATTGTCACCTTTTTTCAATATTTTTCTCTTATTCCCGTTAATACTTAACTTTTATAGAGTTAACCTCTTTCTTGATTAATCTTTCCATTTCCCAACCTAAGATGCATACCAAATCTCTGAAGAGTTTTAAATTTTGTTGGCTCTCCACCATTTTAGAAGCTAAATGATTATACATATTGCCCTTCTTGCCTGTTGTCCTGCCATTTTCAAGTCCAATCATAGTTTCACCTCTATTAGACCATGCATTGTAAAAGATGAGAGTTTTATAAGCCTCCATACACTTATATTACCTTTATTTTCTCTTTTTATTGATAATGGTTTTCATTATAATTTAACTCCACACTTCTGTCAAGTCCCAATATTTACATATACCAGATAGGTATAGACATATTAACCAGTTTGATTTTATTGAAGTAAAAGGAGGTGAATGGAAGGATATTAAGAAAACGATAAGCAGGAAATAATTGTCTTTTAAAAATTTTTATTAAGACACGTCTCAACTAAAAAATAATCTGTGACATTTCAATTTAGTAAAATCATGTGACATTTTAAAATTGTAACCACACAAGATAAGCATTTTTATTGACTTAATAGCTTTTTTAAATTATATTTCTTAAGCTAAAGAAATAACACTGGAGGAAATATGAAAGAGATCAAAAAAATATTGGAAGAGATGAGAGAAGAGATATTAAAGGATATAGATGAGAGAAGACTAAGAGAGCACGCATCTCATGACGACATTGGAGATGAACATGACAAGGCATCTCAGGAAAGAGAACGAGAGCTGGATATAATAATTACAGCTCAAGAGAAGAACAAGCTTCAGGCTATAGAGGACGCTTTAAGGCGCATAGAAGAAGGCACTTATGGTATTTGCGATGAGTGCGGTGAAAAGATACCAAAACAGAGATTAAAAGCCCTCCCTTTTGCCACCCTTTGTGTATCCTGCAAAAGCGCCAAAGAAAACGAGGAAGGCATCTTCACACCCTTTGAGGAGATAGAAGAAGAGAGCTTTCAGGAGATAGCAGAAGATGGCTCTACAGAGGAAGAGGAAGAATAACCATTAAAAAACAAATACTGCCGCCGAAAGCACGGTGGTATATTTCTTTTTCTGAACAATAGCCTCCTGAGCTATAGATGAAGATATTACTATCTTGTCAGAAATTCTCCAGATCTGTCTTTTCTCATCCCAGCTGGCATCTTCATCAAACTCTATTCCCAGAGTGGTAGCAAGCATCATAGTAGCAAGATCTTCAGCATAGTCACCAGCTTCTCTCTCATTTTCACCATAGGCGTGATATTCTGACAGATATCCATAATTGTTCTTCTCTTTTGGTATCGCGCAGCCTACAGAGGCAACTATCAATCGGTGAGGCTCATTGGATGTCAGCTTGCTCATAACACAGAATACAACCTGCCCAGGATTTAACAGTTTTAACCCTTCTTCTTTATCAATAATTTCGCAATGCGGTGGATATATACTTGATACGGTAACCAGATTGTATTTTTCTATTCCCGCATCTCTTAATGCGAGCTCAAAAGAGGCTAACTCTTCTGTGTGATGCCCCACTCCTCTGGTAAAAAACACTTTCTTGGGAACAAAATCAAAAGAGTTACCTTTTACATTAGCTTGTTTTTTAGAAGTTTTTTTCACCTTATTTCTCCTTTTTATGGGTAATATATCCTATCAACTTATATATAAGTTTTGCTACTATAAACTCAGAGGGTCCTGAAACATTAGGAGCAAGCTCAACCACATCAAAACCCAACATATTGAATCTTTCAGTCAGCCCTTTAAGAATATCAAGTATCTGATACCAGTAAAGCCCTCCAGGCTCTGGGGTGCCTGTTGAGCTTATCACAGAGGGGTCAAATACATCCACGTCAAAGGTAATATAAATATTTTCCCCTTTAACAGTGTTAAAAATCTCTTTGTAATCAGATGCTTTAGCCAGATCCCGTGCAAAGAATGTGGTTACTTTTGATGGATTCTCTTTTATAAAACTGAAATCTTCTCTTGTAAGACTTCTTATGCCTATCTGAACTACAGGAATATTGAACTCCAATACTCTTCTGATGGTGCATGCATGACTGTTTTTGCTGCCCTGATACTCTTCTCTCAGGTCAGAATGGGCATCAAAATGAACAACAGTAAACTCTGAACCTGTATCTTTAAAGGATTTTATTGCGCCCAGACTGATTGAATGATCGCCACCTAAAACCACAGGAAATTTCTTGTCACTTATAACTTTCGATACCACATTTGAGAGAAGCTCTACTGTCTTTTCAGGGGCTATCTTTGTATCGAGAAATGGAAAGGTATGGATCCCAAGTTTATAATTATCCTGCTCAAGCTCATCGTCAAACCATTCAAGCTGAATAGATGCATCAATTACGGCAAGAGGTCCTCTTCTCGCACCGGGATTATATGAAGTAGCCGAATCATATGGAACAGGTATTATACAAAAAAAGGAGTCTCTATAGTTTGAATACTCTTCTGGTAGACCGGCGAAATTAAAGGGATAAAAAAAGTTATTCATTTTTTATATTAGATTTCTCCGATGGCTGATAATTTTGAACTTATGCTTTTGTAATCTAAAGATAGACTTAAGGCGGGGAGTATCTGATAACAATAAAATATAATGCCGAAACACCGCTAAAGCATTCAAATCTACTTACCCTCCTTAGGTTTCATCTGAGTGCAATAAAAAATGTTACTATTTTTGTAGAAAAAATCAAGAAAAAAATTCCCTGTGTTCCTCATGGAGAACTTGCTTAAATCTGCTGAAATATTTAACATATTACTTAATCCATTCCAGACTGGTAAATATGTCTATATTAAGTGCTAATTTTTAATCTTTATCTATTTTCTTCCATAGTCATCTTTTAGTCTGATAATATCATCTTCAGAAAGATATTCGCCGTTCTGGACTTCGATAATCTCAAGTTCTATCTTGCCTGGATTTTCAAGCCTGTGAAGGGTTGACTTTGGAATATAGATACTTTCGTTTTCATGAACATAATGCACATCTTCACCCACAGTAACCTTTGCAGTTCCTTTTATAACGACCCAGTGTTCACTTCTGTGATGATGCATCTGAAGGCTCAGAGCAGACTGGGGTTTTACTGTAATCTTTTTTATTTTATATCTCTCTCCTTCCAGAATAACAGTATAGCTTCCCCATGGTCTGTAGCCTGTTTTCAGATAGTTTATCTCTTTTTCTCCCTTCTGTTTCAACATGTTAAAAACATCTTTAATCTTCTGTCCCATCCCCTTTTTCATAATGAGCAGGGCATCTTCAGAATCAATACAGATTAGATCTTCACATCCAAGCAGAACTGTTAGCTTCTGGTTATTGAGCACAAGATTGTTACTGCTTTCTATGGAGTAAAAACTGTTTGTTCCCTTAAACATATTTCCATCGCTATCAGGATTGAGTATATTTTCAAAGGCATCAAAACTGCCCAGATCATTCCAGATAAAACTGCCTGGAACCATTGACACCTTAGAGATATCTACTTTTTCCATTATCCCATAGTCAATAGACTGAGATTTTATCTTTTTGTAATCCTTAAGAAAGCTTTCCTTTCCTTTTTTATAGGAACTAAAGATCTCAGGCTCTGATGATTCCAGTGCAAACTCAACCTCTTTTTTTCTAAAGATAAATATCCCCGAGTTCCAGTAAAAGTTCTTTTTTTTGATAAACTCCATTGCTTTTGATATATCAGGCTTTTCAACAAACCTTTTGACCGAATAAACCTGATTTTTTAGCTTATCACCCTCAATGTATCCAAAGCCTGTTTCAGGTCTGGTCGGTGTTATGCCAATGGTTACAAACCTGCCTTTGCTGGCTTCTTTTACTGCCAGGTTTAGATTTGCATAAAACTCTTCTTCCCTTTCAATATAATGGTCTGATGGCATTACAATAAACACATCTTTATCGGCACACTCAAATAATCCAAGCACAGTTGCAGGAAGGGTATTTTTCCCCTCCGGTTCTACAATAATATTTTTTAAAATTCGATCAGATATCTTTGAAGTATCACTGACAACCAGATCTGTTAGCTCCTGTGAGGTTATGGGATAGATATGATCCTCAGTGGTAAGATTTAAAGCTCTTTTTAATGTGCTCTGATAAAGAGATGTGTCATCAAAAAATTTTATAAACTGTTTGGGATAGTTCTCTCTTGACAGGGGCCATAGCCTTGTCCCTTTTCCACCTGCAAGAATAAAGACTTTTAGATTGCTCATTTTTTTTCTCCGTTTATAAGAGTATTTATCAGCAGATGTCCCTCATCAATGTAAAACCCGGTTTCTCTGCAAAGGCTTTCTGTAAAGCTTCTAATGCCTTTAAAATTTTTGTTTTTGTCATAGATAATAAAAGGCACCTGATCTGACACATGCACTTTTTTTTCAACCGGGGTGGGATGATCTATGCAGAATAGTATTCGGTATTCCTTTATATCCTCAAGACCTTTTAATACCCTTCCAAGAAACCTTTTGTCAATATATTCAATGCTCAGAAGTTTTTTCTCAAGGCTTCCTTCGTGTGAAGTTTCATCACAGGCTTCTATATGAACTATGCAGAGATCTTCTTTTTTTAAAGTTTTTAGAGCTCCGTCAGCTTTTCCTTCAAAATTGGTGTCCAGGTAGCCCGTCATACCTTCTACGTATACAGGCTTTAATCCCGACAGAATGCCGATCCCTTTTATCAGGTCAACGGCAGCAATAACTCCTCCTGTAAGACCAAATTTTTCTTTAAAGCTTAGTAATTTTGGTTTTCTACCCTGTCCCCAGAGCCAGATGGAGGTTACCTCTTTTTTACCTTTCTTTTTTCTCTCTCTGTTCAGCTCACAGTTTTTTAAAACTTCCATGGAGATCTTCATAAGTCCATAGATAAAATCTGCTCCATCTCCCTTAGGTAGCCAGTCCTTTATGGGTTTATCAGGGATATCGTGAGGCGGTGTAAGCTCTAAATTAGATTTTCCATTTTTCCAGATCATCAGATGACGATAGCTCACTCCTTTATAAAAGTTCACATCGGCAACTTTAATCTTCTCTTTAAGAAAGTTAATGTATTTTTCTGCTTCTTCAGTTGTTATGTGGCCTGCGCTATAGTCATCCATCACAAGCTCACCTTTATCTTCTCTTAATGTAACCAGATTGCATCTGAAAGCCACATCTGAAAGATCCATCTCTATGCCAATACTTGCTGCTTCAAGAGGTGCTCTACCGGTAAAATATTTTCTGGGATCGTATCCAAATATGCTTAAATTGGCAATATCACTTCCTGGTGGCATACCATCCGGAACTGTCTTAACCATGCCACATAGTCCTGTATTTGCAAGAAAATCTATATTAGGTTTTGATACATATTCCAGTGGGGTTTTGTTATTAAGAGCCCTGATAGGATAGTCTGCCATCCCATCGGCTATGACAATAAGATATTTCATTATCCTCTCCTGCTATTTTTCCCTCAAAAGAACGGGGCTTTTTTCTGGCACATTTAAATAATCTGCCACAGCCTGACATTTCACTACAAAGAGATAATAAACAGGCAGTTTGCTCCCCAGAAGGGTCTCAAAGTTTGCCTGACCTTTGGAGATAATTAGATTTGCTGTTCTCATTGCCTTATTTAGAAACTCATTTTTGGTAGGATAGGCTGTACCTACCTCTCCGTTCCCTATGGGTAAAACTTTTGTAATCTTATCAAGACCTATCATTTTTGCATCTTCCATTGTAGCATCGTTTAATATGGGCTCTTCCTTAACCACCACAATAACCTTTTTCTTCATATTGACCAGATATTCAATAAAGACCTTATCAAAGACTATCTCTCCCGCATTGTCTGTGATATAAAGTATTCTTTCTGATTTTTCAATCTCTTTGCTAAATCCCTCTATCTCATAAAGAGGAGATTTAAACTTCACCAGCTCATCTTTAATGGTCGTAAGATTAACATTATCAAAAAGGCTATAATCTATGAGATTTCCTACTATTGCCAGCCTCGAAAGCATGTCTATCCTATCTTTACTTTCTATAACCATTTTTTTAAAATCGTTATAAAACTCCAGCATCTTTTTATTGGAGTTTGTCTTTAACTCCTTAAAGGGGTCATTTACGTTAAAAAAACCTTTTATATAAGCATGCACAAAGGTTGCCAGTCTTGCTGGTGAGTAGTCTGGGTTGATATTTTCATAAAGCACCTTTGATAATCCCTTATAAAGCTCAATCTTTCTACTGTCATCTGCCTTCAGAATACTGGCTATAATATTTGCCTGCTTGTAGAAACAGGGGATGCAAAGGGGACTGAGTTTCATACTACCTCCGCTAATATTGTCTCGGGTTAAGAGCATCTTTTAGCCCTTCACCGATTAGATTGTAACATAAAACCGAGAAAAGAATAAACAGTCCTGGAAAAAGAGATATCCACCATGCAATCTCAAGAATATCTTTTCCCTGAGTAAGAATGTTCCCCCAGCTGGGAGTGGGTGGCTGAACACCAAGTCCGATAAAGCTTAAAGCTGTTTCGGTAAGTATGGCACCTGCAATGCCGAAAGCAGCTGATACAATTACAGGGTTCAGGGCATTGGGAAGAATGTGTTTAAACATTATTTTCAGATTACTATTTCCTACGGCTCGCTCATAAAGAACAAACTCTCTCTCCCTTAAACTTAAAAACTCTCCCCTTACAAGCCTTGCAACAGACATCCAGCCTGTAAGACCGATAATAATCATAATATTCCAGATGCTGGGCTCCACAAAAGCTATTACCGAGAGAATAAGAAAGAAAACAGGAAAGCAAAGCATAATATCGGTAAATCTCATAATAATATTATCCACCCTTCCGCCAAAGTAGCCACTGATACTACCGATTATTATGCCAATCATAATTGCTATCCCTTCGGATACAAAGCCTACAAGTAATGAGATTCTCCCCCCATATAAAACTCTGGCAAATACATCTCTACCCAGAGCATCGGTGCCAAACCAATGATCTAAGGAAGGTGGCATAAGAATCCTATCCACATTAATCTCATCGGGGCTTGTTTTTGAAAAAAGGGGATATGAGAAGGATAGAAAAATTAATGCCACTATGAAAAACAAAGCCACAAGAGCTGACTTTTTTTCACAGAATCTTTTGATTGTAAGATTCAGATAGCTTTTACGATCTTTCATCGGTATCTTATCCTCGGATCAGCAAGTCCATAGCCTATGTCTGCCAGCAGATTTCCAAGAAGCGTAAGCACTGAGGACAATACCAGTATCCCCATTATAACCGGATAGTCTCTTCCCATTACAGACTGGAAAAAAAGCTGTCCCATACCCGGTATGGCAAAGATGGTTTCAAAAATTACGCTTCCACCAATGAGACCAGGCACAGAAAGTCCCAATATGGTTATTACTGGAATTAAAGCGTTTCTCAACGCATGTTTTCTAATAACCACACCTTCAGGCACACCTTTAATTCTTGCAAGGGTCACATAATCCTGTTTTAGAGCCTCATCAAAATTTGATGCCACATACCTCGAAAAGCTGGCAATTCCACCTAAAGTTGCCACGATCAGAGGAGTTACCAGATGCCTTGCCAGATCAAGAATCTTCTCAAAGCTGTTCATGCTGGCATAGTTAATGGATTTTAATCCCGATATGGGCAGAATGTGAAAGTATATACCGAAAAGAAGTATCAAAAGTATTGCCAGCCAGAAGCTCGGGATGGAATAAAAAAGAAAGGATAAAACTGTAATAACCCGTTCCTTCCATTTACCTTTGTTTATACTTATATAAAGTCCCAGCGGAATAGAGACAATAATTATTATTATCATGGCAAGAAGATTAATCAAAACGGTTACAGGTAGTCTCTCTTTAATCTTATCTATAACCTTTCTGCCATCTGGTGAAAGGGACGTGCCAAAATCAAGGGTGGAAAGATTTTTGAGCCATTTTATGTATCTTACATGAACTGGCTTGTCAAGATCGTAATGCTTCCTGAGTTTCTCTATAATCTCCGGTGTGATTCGGGGATTAAGATCGGTCTGAAGATCTGTTGGGCTTCCAGGAGCAAGGTTGATAATAAAAAAGGATATGATGGTAATACCGAAAAAGCTGATAACCATTCCCCATATTCTTTTTAACAGATATCTTCCCATCAGCTAATACCTCTGCTCAAGCTTTGGAACGTACCATTTGTATTTATTATAAGCAATACCAGCTGGCTTAGGTTCAACCCCTCTAAATCTCCTATCAACCACTGGCAAAGCATAGGGCACATATAAAAAAACGCAGGGACAGTCATCGCCAAGTATCTCCTGCACTCTATCGTATATCTTTTTTCTCTCTTTTCTGTCAATGATTTTTCTACCACGCACAAGTAGCTCATCAAGCTCTTCATTTTTATAGGAATAATGATTTAATCCGTTTTTCTCCATCTTTGAGGAATGAAAGATGTCAAAAAGATCCGGATCCTGAGGTATAGTCCAGCCAAGTATCAAGGCATCAAACCTTCTCTTATGGACAAACTCTTTAATAAAGGTAGCCCATTCAAGAACCAGTATTTTCATATCAATACCTATGCTTTTAAGTCGCCGTTGAATTATTTCCGCTGTTTTTATCCTTGCATCGTTGCCCTGATTGGTAAGAACAGTAAACCTTAAAGGCTTGCCATCTCTTTCCACTATGCCGTCCCCATCTTTATCCTCAAAGCCTGCTTCTTTTAAAAGTTTTTTTGCCATCTCGGGATTATATCCGTACCTTTCCACATTGCCGTTATACCAGTAAACATCTGGCTTATAGGGACCTGTTGCTTCCACACCATTGCCCAGAAGCACCCCTTTAATAATCTCATTCTTGTCTATTGCATAAGCTATGGCTTTTCTAACCCGTTTTTCATCAAAGGGCTTTCTCTGAAGATTAAAACCCAGATATGTGTAAGCAAACGCAAGATATTTGTATTTATTAAACCTTTTTTTAAATGTATCACTATCAGTCTGTCTTTCATACTGAAGCGGAGTTAGTCCTGAAAGATCAATATTTCCTGACTTTAGCTCAAAAAACATGGTTGACATATCGGGAATGACCCTGAATATGATCCCGTTAAGAAATGGTCTTCCTTCAAAATAATCATCATTGGCTGTGAGCTCAATCCTTTCTCCCTGAACCCATTCTTTAAATTTAAAAGGTCCTGTACCAATGGGCTTCCTTGCAAGCTCAGATTTTGTAATATCTTTGCCTTCCAGAAGATGTTTGGGCACAATAGAAACGCCCCAGCTTGAAAGCGCTCCTGCAAAGGGCTCTTTATACTCCACTATAAATGTGTGTTTATCAGGGTTAAAAACCCTCTTTACAGTCATAAAATCACCTGAGTAAGGGGTAGGCGTGCTCGGATCTGTAATAATTTTATATGTAAAGACGCAGTCGTCGGAGGTAAATGGGGTGCCATCATGCCATTTTACGTTTTTTCGAAGTTTAAAAACTATCTTTAAACCATCCTTTGAAACCTCGAAGGACTCTGCAAGATCTCCCACTATATTTAAATTTTCATCATATTTTACAAGTCCGTTATATATGAGATCGGCTACCTGATGAGATGCGCTATCTGAAGCAAGAAATGGAATCAGATTGCTTGCGTCTCCTATAGTTCCTTCAATAAGCTTATCTCCCAAATCCTTACTATCAGAAGAGATCTGGACAGATTCATTAATCTGTTTATTCTTGCAGCCTGCTATAAAAATCAACAGAATTATTATCGCTATTAAGCGCTTCATTCTACCCTTTCAGCCAATATCTTAATAGTACAGTTACGGCTATTAAAAATCAGGTATTTTTTATTATCTATGTCAAGAACCGCTGCCTCTTTTTCAGTTATCTGTCCGATTTTTACATAGTCCCGTATAATGTTTTTTAATGATTTAATATCTACAGGGAAAAAATTGTAATAGTTGTCTGAAACCTCGTTTCCAAGATAGAAGATTCTTAACCTGTTGGCATAGTCTGTTATTTTCAATATGGGCGTTCCGAAGTTATAAATGTCAATCTCAAGGTCCTGGTTATCATACAGATTATAGGTAAGATCTCCATAGAAGTAGTTATCAGGACAGACAAGCTCTATAAAGCCCATCCCACTATGGGATATTTTTTTGGGAAAAGTCTGCTCAGTTTTTACTGCGCAGCCAGAAAGAGCAAGCAGAGATAATATGTAAATAATTTTAATAGTTTTTAAGCTCTTCAATCTTTCTCTTAACCGCATCAGGATCCTCGGGGTTATGTTTCAGTGATTCCTGATAGAAATTTTTTGCTTCTCTGTATCTTTTCAGTTTAACCAGAATGTCCCCTATATGCTCGAGGATGGTGGGGTCATCCTTTATCTTCTCATGGGCTTTCATAATAATCTCATAAGCTTTATCATATCTGCCTACCATATAGTAATACCAGGCAAGACTGTCGGTAATGTAAGGATCATCAGGTTTAAGCTCAAGTGCCCTCTTTATATAGCCATAGGATTTTTCAAGCTCCATCCCCTTTTCAATATAGCTGTATCCCACAAAGTTTAAAGCATCTGGATCATCGGGGTTATCTTTCAACCAGGATTCCACCAGATTAACTCCTTCATTAAATCTATTTATTTTTATCAAAATCTCGCCTTTCAGAAAAATGACTCTGTTCCCCCTTTTTTCACCTTTATTTAACAGATCATCAAGCAGGGAAAGGGCATCGTTATATTTTTTTTTGTTTTTCAGATAAAGGGCAAGAAAATATCCTGCATCCGGGTCCTTTTCTTTATCCCAGAGTTCCTTGAGGATATTATATGCTTCATCATATTTTTTCAATTTTTCATATGCCACAGAAAGATTTATCATGGCAGATTTGTAATATTCCTCATCTCTTATATCTTTAAAATAAATTACTACCTTATCCCAATCCTTTAGTTCTTTATAATAGAGCCCGGCAATATATCTGGTTCGGTCGCTATTGGGAGCTTTTTCAAGCAGTCTTTCTACATAGAACCCTGCCCTATCAACTTTCTCACCGTCTAAGGCAATAAATGCCGCCGTGCTAAGAATGTCTGGATTATCAGGAAACTGAGATATAATAATATCAAGATTTTCCAGAGCTTTATCATAGTTGTTTTCACCCAGATATAGCCTCGCAAGCCGTTCTCTAACCTTGGGGAAGTCGGGGTTTCTCTGGATAAATTTTTCCAGTACTTCGATAGACTTTTTTCTGTCACCGAGCTTATCATAAATATTGTCCAGATTAATAAGAATCTCATCCTCTTCTCGTTGAGAAAATGCCAGTTCATACTCCTTTGCAGCCTCCTCATTCATGTTCAGCTCTTCATAAACCTTAGCAAGCCCTACTCTACCGAAAAAGCTGTTTGGAAACTTTTTAAGAAGCTTGAGTAATACCCTTTTGGCATCCTCAAATCTTTTATTTTCCACATAAATATTTGCAAGGAATATATAATAGTTTTCTTTGATTGCATCAAGACTGACTATCTTTTCAAGCACAGGGAATGCCCCCTTTTTATCCCCCTTGAGTATGTGAATATTTGCCAGCGCCATCAATGCTTCCAGGTTATCTGGATCTTTCTTCAAGATAAGGTTTACGGTCTCGAAGGCATTATCATACCTTTTAGTAAATGTATATATATTTGTTAGATCAATAATAGCTTCATTGTAATCAGGAAACCTCTGTATAAACTCATACACATATTTCTCTGCTGCATTTATATCTCCTGCCATCATTGCGGCATTATATGCCATAAATAGTGCTATATCCTCATCGGTCATAACCATCTGGCTTTTGGGGCTATCAGGCTTAATCTGCATGGCGGCATGACAGGAAAAGAAACTCAAAAAAATTAAAAAAATCATAATTTTTTTCATAGATAGTTTCCTTTAAAAAGTTCGTAGTCTTTTTTTGTATTGATATTTATAAATGATACCAGATCAGGGTCATATTTTTTAACTTTTTCTTCATCCATGAGACAAATATTCACATGTCTAAAAAAATCTATGGTTCTTCTGTTGCCGTTCTTAAGCTGATTTTCAATAGGCGTAAGGCAGTTTTTTGAGTATATGGCAAATAGCGGATGAAAACCATCGGAAAGTTTTGGCATTACCACATCATAGCCGTTTATCTGCTCAGTCATGGCTTTTATTAAATCGGCGGAGAAGATAGGGTTATCACAGCTTTTTATGAAAACAAAATCGTTTATGGAATGTTTAAGGGCTGTCAGGATCCCCACAAGCGGCGTCTGTAGACTCATTATATCAAAAACAAGTTTTTTTCTTTTATACAGTGCTTTATACTCTGGCTTGGTAACTATGGTTACGTTTTTAAAAATTCTCGAAAGCCCATTATAAATCTCATCAATAAAGGGCTTTTCCCTGAAAAAAAGAAAGGCTTTATTTTCTCCCATTCTTTCGCTCTTACCACCTGCCAGAATGTAGGCTGACACAAAATCAATCTTCATATTTTAGATTTTACCACGATTTTATTTTTAATGTTAAAAAATCAAGATTGTTTAAGCCACAGATACTGCAACCCGCTCTTCCTTATCTGCTTTTAAAGGCAAGGTTTACTAAATCGGTTTTTTTTATTAACATATAAGCTGGCATGAGAAAAAAACTTATCACATTTTTCAGTATTGAGTTTTTCAGTATTTTTACCCCAACCCTTTTTGGTTTAACCATAATGGTGCTCGCAATGAGGCTGGTAAAAGTATTTGAGAACGTTCAGGCCAATCTGTCTCTGATTGACTTTTTTCTCATTATTATGCTTATCATCCCCTCCATATATCTTATCATTCTACCCATATCCTATCTCATAGCCCTTTCTATCACACTTACCAAGCTATCCAATACTTATGAGCTTATAGCTTTAAATAATGCAGGTGTTTCACGTTCAAGAATACTTCAGCTTTTTTTGTTAATCACACTGCCTATACTCTTTTTTAATTTTATTAACTCCCTATTTATAAAACCTGCCTGCAACAAGGTATTAAGAGAAATGCTTGCAACTAATACAGAAAATATAATCCCCCTGCCTCAGAAAAGTATCTTTACCAAAATAGGAAAAGGCAGATATCTTTATGTGGAAGATAATAAACACAAGCTCGATTCGATTATCTTTACAAGCTTTGAAGAAGATAACCTTACCATCATCTCTGCCCGGGAAGGAAGTCTTGGGAAAGGAGTTATTAACTTCAGACATGGAAATCTTCTGACAGAAAAAGAAGCAAAAACCGAGATTCTCAGCTTTGAAAATCTTAAATTTAGAGTCTCCAACGGGACAGAAAAAAAGATTGATACACTGAGAGCAGGCTCAATAACATTCACTGATATTTTGAAACTATACGGTCAAAGTACAGAAAAAACCCTGCTTAAAACCGAGATCTGCTACCGCATATTTTTTCCACTGGCTCCGCTGATACTTCTTTTTATCTCTTTCCCGCTTTCTATAGGATTTTCAAGACACTATAAAAGTCGGGGGATAATGGTAAGCATTGGTACAGGACTAACCTTTTATATGCTTTTTTCCCTTTCAAATACTCTATCCCTGAAGGGGAAGATAGATCCGCTAATGGGCTTTGGTCTGGTTTACATTTTATTAGCTTTTATAGCACTTTTTTTAAATCTTAAAAAGGGCAGCGTCTCTAAATAGATATGAAGATTCTGAGTAGACTTATTTTTAAAGAGCATCTTAATAACTTTCTGGTAACCTACTTTATTTTTTTTACCATAACCCTTAGTTTTGACTTTATTGATAAGATTGATGATATTATTAAAGCTAAGCTAAGTCTTTACGACAGTATTGTTTATTATCTTTTCAGAAGCATATATCTTCATTCCGAATACTCAAACTATGCCCTTTTAATATCTGCCCTCATATCGCTTAATCTGCTATCTCAGAGAAATGAGCTTACCGCCCTTTTCACCTCCGCTGTAAGTCTTAAAAGGATCCTGTATTTATCAATGAGCTTTGTAATTTTAGCTGGTGCTTTCAACTTTTTTTTATCCTCCTATCTGTCGCCTAAGTTTCTTCTAAAATCGGAGCAGAAGATAAATAAGGGGCTTTCAGACATAGGAAACATTGATGATCTTATATTCAAAAAGGATTTTGGTTTTATATTTATTGATCTTGTCGTACCTGCAGAAGACATTCTTCTAAACTGTTATATTGTGGATATAAATCCCCGCACCAATCTAATCGAACATATTATATTTGCAAAAAAAATAGAGCGTCAGGGTGGTAACTGGATAGCCTTTAATGTTAAAAAAACAGACGTAAACAAAAAAGAAGTATTATTCAGTGAACAGCTGGTAATTGATGAGTTAAAAAATCTAAAAGAGCTTAGCCCACTCTCCTACAGGGCAGAGTGGCTTACAATAAGAGACAACATTAAAGTTATAAAAGGTGGATTAAAATCAGGGATAAATATAAACAGTTATCTGTATCTTTTAACCAGAAAGATATTCTCCTTTTTATCTCTTCTGTTATTGTTTCTGCTTTCTTTTCCTTTTGGAATCCAGCTGGGAAGGACAAAGAAAAATGTGGAGGTTCTTTTCCTCTCAATTTTGATATTTACAGCCTACGCAGTGATTGAGATGGTTATTTTTAGAATCTCCAGGTCGGCTAATCTTTATTTTGCTATTCCACCAGTAATTCTTTCGGTTATTGTACTCACATTTACCTATCTGACCTGGAAAAATCACTTCTTCTGGTGGGGAGAAAAAAAAGCCCTTCCAGGAGAGAGGTATCTGAAGCAGTAATACTTGGAAGATTAAAATAGTTCATTAACAGCAGAATCAGCAGTACTCCAGATAACAAAACCTCTTCCCTCCCCTCCTCTATGGGGTAGGTATCTCTAATCTTTTTAAGATCCATATATTCAATGGAGTGATAAAATCTTTCAAGGCTATTAATATTAATCTCAAAACCGTTTATCAGATTTTTGTCATATTTTTTAATACTAGAGAGAAGAAAGGCAACGGTAGTTACCGTTCCGCCTACACCAAAAACAGGCTGAGTTATATGCTTATCAACTGATCCAGAAAGCTTATATAGCACATAATTACAGAGCTCATTTTTCTCTTCCGTAAGGGGAGGAAAATTTTTAAAAAACTGTTTTTTAAGATAAAGAGAGCCTATATCAAGGCTCGTGACTTTTATATCCTTCCCCTGATTATAAACTATCTCGGTACTACCTCCTCCTATGTCCAGCAGACTGAAACTGGTTAATTTATAATGATTTTTTACGGAATTATATACAATCAGCCCCTCTTCTTCTCCATCAATCACCTTAATATCTATCCCCAGATATCTGAAAAAAATGTCCTTAAGTTCCTTTTCACAGTTTAGCTTTCTTGCAAAGGCCGTTGCAACCGAATAAACCTCCTTTACATTATTTTCAAGGAAAATCTGATTAATCTCCTCAAGAGCTCTGTCAAGCTTTTTAATCCCCTGATAGCTAAGCTTTCCACCTATTACCTCGTTTCCGAGAAAAAGATAGTAGTTTTTTCGGAAAATATAGCTATCCCCCTCTTTGATGAGCACTCTGAGGGTATTTGTACCAATATCTAATGCCGCCTGAGCCATTACTTTACATTAAAAAGAAAATCAAAGAGGTAGTCCGAATCCTGTTTAAAGACTTTTAGATTAAGGCTTTTCGCCTCAGATAATCTCTTTTTGAAATAGACCTTCCCTTTAACATTGGCTTTAGGAAGAATCTTCTCAAAAGAAAGCGCTTCAAGATAAACCTCTTTGGGGGATACAGGATACACATGAGGCGCTTGAGGATTATAAAGATATCTACCTTCGTAGTAGTTTAGATTTTCAGAATAATAGCCTATATAAGGATAGGGGATGAGATAAAACAGGTTCTGCTCCACTATCTTAGCTATCTCATCGGCAGTTAATGCAAAGGATTGATTCATCTTTTCGTCAAAAAGCACAAAATCTTCCTTTGAAATCTGAATCTCCTTATCAGACAGGTTTTCGATCTTTACAAAAAACATAACAAATGTATCATCCATGCCATAAAATATAGGAGTCGGATAGGCGATTTTCACATCCACTTTTTTGTTATCCTTTGTGGAGGTCAGCATATTTTCCTCTTTAACAAAGGAAACATCCTTTGTAGCCACAGGCTGCAGCTTTGCTGCACAGCTAAAAAAAATGAAGATAAAACTCATTAAAATAATCAGTCTTTTCATAAAGACCACCTTAATTTTTTATAATTTAAAGTTACCAGATTTCATCTTTTTTTTCAATATGCCTGAGAAAAAATCATCAATATTTGACATAAATCAGGCTTACCTGTATATTTTTTATAGCAATTTCAAGGGAGGTGGTCTGATGAAATGGTATCAGCTGGGTGTTAAAGAAGTAATGCATAATCTGGAAACCTCTGAAAACGGTATCTCCAGCCAGGAGGCTAAGCAACGTTTATCAAGATACGGGCTTAACAGGCTGGAAGAAGACAAAAAAATAAGCAAACTGGAGATCATCCTTCATCAGTTTAAGAGCCCCCTAATATATATACTACTAATTGCTGGAGTTATTACCATAATTTTGGGTGAATTTATAGATGCCAGCGTTATATTTTCAGTGGTTATTATTAATGCCATAATCGGATATATCCAGGAGTTTAAGGCGGAAGAGAGCGTAAGGGCTTTAAAAAAGATGGTGGTTCCTAAAGCAAGAGTAATCAGAGATGGTAAGGAGAAAGAGATTAACAGCGAAGAGCTCGTGGTCGGAGATATTGTTTTACTCAACTCGGGGACAAGGGTTCCAGCAGATATCAGACTTATACATACTATTGAGCTTAAGATAGACGAGTCCATGCTAACTGGTGAATCAGTTCCCGCAGAAAAGGATATTCATCCCATAAAGGAAGAAAACCTTACTCCCGGCGATCAGCTAAATATGGCTTTTATGGGGACTGCTGTTGTAATGGGCAGGGCTAAGGGAGTGGTAGTAGCCACAGGAGTAAATACAGTTCTTGGGGGAATTGCAAAAGAGGTTAGAGAAGCAGGCATAACAAAGGCACCCTTGCAGGAAAAAATCGAAAGTTTTGCAAAAGCCATCGGATTAGTAGTGATTGTTGTATCTCTAATACTTTTTGTGATAGGTATTCTGCTGGGAGAATCTATTAAAAATATGTTTCTGATTGCCGTAGCCGCATCGGTTGCAACCATACCCGAAGGGCTTCCGATAGTGGTAACCATTGCTTTAGCCGTGGGTGTATCCAGAATGGCAAAACAAAACGCCATCATAAGAAAGCTTCCTGCAGCAGAAACCTTAGGCAGTACCGCAGTGATCTGCTCAGACAAAACAGGAACTCTCACAAAAAATGAAATGACCGTTAAGATGATCTATAACTGCTTTCATACATTTGAAGTAGAAGGCTCAGGCTATTCCCCTAAAGGAGAAATACTGTTAGATGGGCTGCCTATAGACACAAAACTAAAAAAATCACTTCACGACCTTTTAAGAATTGGTCTTTTATGCAACGAGTCATCCTTATATGAGGAAGATGGCGATTATAAAATAGATGGAGATCCTACCGAAGGTGCATTAATTGTGTCAGCTATCAAAGGCGGTCTCAACATTGAAGAAGAAAAAGCTCAATATGAGCTCATTGACATCCTTCCTTTCGAATCTGAAAGAGGTTACATGGCTACCCTTCATAAGCACAGAGGCAAAAAACTAGTATTTCTCAAAGGTTCTCCTGAAAAAGTAATCGACATGTGTGAATCTGATTATAAAGGTAATAAAGTTAACAGGAAAGAGCTACTTAACATAGCCTCGGGCTTTGCAAAGGAAGGTATGAGAGTGTTAGCCTTTGCCTATAAAGAAGCTCACCCAGATGCGACAGAGGTTAGATGCAAAGATGTTGAGAACTGTGACGTAACTGAGTCTCTTATTTTTGTCGGATTTCAAGCAATGATTGACCCGCCTAGACCTGAGGTCATAGATGCCATTCAAGGCTGTAAGATGGCTGGAATAAGGGTGGTTATGATAACTGGAGATCATCCCCAGACCGCTCTGGCAGTGGCAAAAAAGATTGGTATTGCCGATGACAGCTCTCCTGTTCTGACTGGAAAAGAGCTTGAAACAATATCTGACGAAAGTCTTTTTGAGAAGGTTGTTAATATTAATGTTTTTTCAAGAGTTGCCCCCAACCATAAACTGCGTATAACTGAGGCATTAAAGAAGCATGGAAATATTGTGGCAGTTACCGGAGATGGCGTAAACGATGCACCTGCCCTTAAGGCGGCTCATATAGGCATAGCTATGGGAAAGACTGGAACCGATGTTGCAAAGGAAGCCGCCGATATGATTCTTGCCGACGATAACTTTGCTTCCATATTTAACGCTGTTAAAGAAGGTAGAATAGTTTTTGACAACATTAGAAAGGTAACCTTCTTCCTGATACCCACAGGCATAGCAGCAATAATATCCATAATGTTTGCAATAGTATTAAACATTCCAATTCCTTACGTAGCTGCTCAACTGCTCTGGATAAATCTGGTTACCAATGGGCTTCAGGATGTGGCTTTAGCTTTTGAACCAGGTGAGCCTAATATTATTAACAGACCTCCGAGACCTCCTGATGAAGGTATCATGTCAAGACTATTGATAGAAAGGACTATTTTGGTGGGGTTACTAATTTCAATCGGTGTAATAATAAACTTTTATTACAGTCTAAAAGCAGGCTACTCCCTTGAAAAGGCAAGGACAGTAGCCGTCACAACTATGGTTTTTTTCCAATTTTTTCAAGCATGGAACAGCCGCTCAGAGTATGAGTCTGTATTCAGGTTAGGCATTCTTACAAACCCATTCCTTTTTGTAAGCATGGTAGCAGCTTTTTTTGCTCAGCTCTCTTTTATCTATGTACCAGCGCTTCAATGGTTATTCAGGACAGAACCGCTTACTTTTTCTGAATGGGCTATTATACTTTTTGTATCTTCAACGGTAATCCTGGTTGTGGAGGTTGACAAGTTTATCAGGAGAAAAAAACGTAGATTCTAACCTATATTTTCAAGAAATATTGTTTTTAGATAATCGGTCTCCGACATGGATAAAAGTACAGGGTGATCCTTTGATTGAGAGCCTTTATGTATTACCCGAAAGACTTTACCGGCATCTTGTGCCGATGATTTAAGTACCTCTAAAAAAAGCTCACCAGTCATATGATGGGAGCAAGAAGATGTAACAAGGATTCCGCCTGTCTTAAGCAATCTCATGGCTCTCTGATTAATCTCTTTATATCCTTTTATGCCTTCCTTAATTTTCGTCCTGCTTTTAATAAAGGCAGGAGGATCTAAAACAATGCAGTCAAATTTTTCCCCTCTACTATGGCAGCCCTTAAGAAAATCAAAAACATCTGCTGTCTCTGTTTTAATATTCAGTTTGTTAATTCTGGCGTTTTTATTAACCAGCTCTAAAGCCTTTTTTGAAGAATCAACACAGATAACCTCAGAGTCGGTTGCCTTCGCCATATTTAAACCCCATCCACCTGAATAGGAGAAACAGTCCAGAGCCTTTTCAACCTTTCTTCCCATTAAAAGCTCCCTGAGAAACAGACGGTTTTCTCTCTGATCAAGAAAAAATCCCGTTTTCTGACCTTCCAGAAGATCAACGGCAAATTTTATTCCCTGTTCATCAATAACAGTCAGACCATCATATTTTCCGAACACAACTCTACTGTAGTTTTCCAGCCCCTCCTGTAGTCTAAAAGGGGATTCATTTCTTTCAATTATGGCTGTTGGATGGAACATATCAATAAGAACCTGAAATATCATATCTTTTATTCTCTCAACGCCAGCTGTAAGAACTGACATACAGATAAAACTACCATATTTATCAATTATTAGACCGGGTAGCCCATCACTCTCAGAATAAAAAAGTCTGAAGGCGTCATATCTGGTATAGCCAATGACTTTACGATATTCATAGGCTTTGCTAATTATATTTTCAATGAAAGATTTATCTATCTCTTTCTTTTGCCTGCTTATTATCCTAACAGCAATAAGCGAATGGGGATTAATGTAGCCAATGCCAAAAAACCTGTTGTTGGAGGTTGTAACCTCTACAAGCTCTCCTATTTCATATTTTTTCAGATTATCCTCTATCTCATTGGCAAAGATCCAGAGGTGACTGTTACTTCTTCTGAAGCCTTTTTTAAGTCGTAAAATTTTCATAGACAAAAAAGATCTCCCACCACATTTGTCAGAGCCCATACCACATCAAGTGGCAGATAGTCTTCCAGCCCTTTCTGAAAAATTACTGTAATATAGGGCGGAAAATCTTCATCGCCTTCATAAAATATGTATCTGATTTTAATCTCCGGAAATATCTGAAACTCATAGCCAAAGTCTCCCATGTCAAGCTCTCTACCTTTAAAAAGCAGTGCCCTTCTTTTAATAGCATTTAGATCTCTGTTAAAATGGTCTAAAATCCTTTTTATATCTATAGGATGAGAACGATCAAAAAAATGTATCCCCCCTTTAAGCTCTCTTGCAAGTACCCAATCTTTCTGGAGAATTATGGGGCTATTCTCTTTTGCATAGAGATAGCTTAAAATCACCAGATATATCTGAAAGCTCATTCTGACTGGAAAATTTTCAACCAGAATCTGTTTATCAGCCTTTCTGGCAAATCCGTTGAAGCCAAAAAAACTAAACTGATAGCTATCCTGCTTTAATCTATCCCAGTAAGAGCCAGGAATGGAGTCGGGATGTGAAAAAAGCGGGTTCTTGTCTGGACTTAAAGGACCTTCCATAAAATGGCACACACTCCAAAAAGATCTGTATAATCTTCCTCTATTATCTCTTTCTCTGCAAAAAACCCATTATCTGCAAAAAGCTCATAAATCTCTCCAAGCCTTAAAGCATAACCTGTATTGAACTCAGAGCCCCATTCTAAAAGGCTTTCTTCTTCCTTTTTTCTAAATAGATCAGCTAAAAATACACTTCCCTGCTTTTTTAAAATCCTTTTTATCTCCTCTAAAAGTCCCTGCTTATCCAGAAACTGATTAAAGGCGCCATTAAGAACCACGAGATTAAAAATCTTATCTTTAAATGGTATTTTTAACCCATCTGCTCTTACCAGATCTTTATCGTGAACCTTTTTTCCCTCTCTTAAAAGATTAAACGATAGATCTATGCCACATATGAGCCTGGGAGACAGCTTTTCAGACAAAAAAATCAGATCAGATCCTGCGCCACAGCCTATATCTAACACAGTCTCATATGAATCTTCAATGAGAATCATGGGAGATTTTACAGGAAGTATAAGCTCTCTTAGCCGCTCAGGGATTCTATTAATCTCATAACCACACTCTTTAAGGAAAACAGGGTCATTAAAGACCCTGTTTATCTTTCTTATTCTTTCTGTATCTTCATAAAAAAACATATTAAAAATTCATCTTAAAACTTAGCTGATACATGGTTGTTTTAACACCTGCTTCATCTTTATTTGACGAATCTGCCTCCTGAAGAATTGAGCTCAAAGAGAGTTTATCAAAAAACATGATCTCCAGTCCATAGCTTGTGGTTGTAAAAGGATCAATGTTTGTAGTATAGCCACCGGATGTTATATTACCGCTCATAGAAGAGCTCATAATAAAGGGTATAAACTGCACAGGTCCTGCCTTTAAGCCCAGCTGTAAACCAGCCTGCATGCCGTAGAGAGATGCCGTATAGCTCAACGAGCTATCTATAATACCTTTTGTTTCCGTAGTGCCATTTATAGCTGTTAGTGAAGGTCCGGCAAAAATAATCATACTTGTATTTTCTGTCTTAAAGGGCTGCATTTCAAGATTGAAATTTATATTAACATTGGTCATCTCCTGTTTGATATTCAAACCAGAAGTTTTTACATCACCAGAGGTTGCAAAAACGCCTGCAGAAAAATCTACGGC
>JBEQAF010000026.1:23598-24628 GCA_041640455.1 bacterium | reverse complement strand
ACTATAAAATTAATCTTTTGGCAGGGGATTGTTAATGAAAAATATATATTGTTTTGCCAGAGATTACATCCTGCTCATTAATATTAAGCTCTATTTTTTTAGTGCCTGTTTCAAAATTTATATATTCTGCTTTTACTGGATAGTTTGAATCAGAACTATAGGGAAGATGGAAAATCCTTTTACCATCCAGAGCTTCACCAGTGGTTACATAAAAAAACTCACGATAGGGGGTTTTGATGCGTGCTTTCAAGATAGCACTATCTTTACCATTATATAGGATTTTTGCCCCTTCAACTCTTTCAAATATTTTTACCCTGAATGGTGAAAGAGATGACTCATAAATCAGTCTAAAATGCTTTGTAGAGTTTAAAAAAGGAGGTGTTAAGCCGTCAAAATGATACAGTCTGTAAATAAATAATCTCTGTGCCTTCAGATTTATTTTTTTATCACCATCTGTGTAGGGATTTTCACCTCTATTTATGGCATACCAGTCTGTTACTATAAGGTCATTCGGGTTGTCAAGAAATAAAAATTTTGAATTATTTCTGGACATTATCTCTAAAACCTCACTTTCATTTTCTGAAAAAAGTGCCCTCATAAACTCCTTTTCTCCGTTATTAAGAGCAACGTTTATAAAATTATGTGCCGTCACCGGTCTTTTGGCTATTTCTATTATGTAATGCCCGAGATGCCAGCTTGATAATATGCCATAGGGTGTTTTAAAATTATCAAAAGAAGATTTTTCTGGTGTATGATCTCTTAAAAAAACCAGCCCCTTTGCAAGGTCAGAATCAATAAAACGTTCTTCTGATGTTTTGTAATCTCTAAAAAAAATCACTGAAGAGATAATGATAAATAACATAAGGACGTATTTTAAACGAGATTCAAGAAGCTCTTTGAACGAGATCCCCAGCATTAGAGAATAACCCATCATAAAAAAATATCCAAATCTGAGCTGAAATAGGGTTAGCAGAAAAAAGAAGATGGTAAACATAAAAATCAGATCGGGTTTATATCTTCTGTAATAGCT
>JBEQAF010000026.1:0-23588 GCA_041640455.1 bacterium | reverse complement strand
GGGTGTAAATAATGATAAAGCCCTGATAAACTCTTCCTTGAGACTGTAAAATTTACTGAAAAACATAGGGGCACTCTCTTCTACAAGAAGCATTAGACGGTCACTTTTAAAGACAAACCCCATGCCGTTCGCTATCTCAATAAAAAGCCTGTGAAACAGAAGAGCAGATACTGCTGTATTAACTATCCAGAGAAAAATTTTGTTAATTTTAAGTGTTTTATGAAAATAAAGGGTTATAAAGAACACGGAAATTAAGAAACATAGATCTCTATGAAAACCGGATAGAAATTTGTATGAATAGGGGGGAAACTGGTCAGTTCTGGTTGTTTTAAGGTAAACTGCCAGAGATATGGCAAGTATGTGAAAGGCAACAAAAAGCCTCTTAAGAATTCTAACATCAAGTCTATTCTTCGAGAGCTCATATGTTACAAACATGAAGATGGGCGGATAATAGATTATGGCGCCTGGCCAGTTATAAAAAGAAATGCATAGAAAAAAAGTAAATATTAGCAGGGAGGGAATACTTTTCTTTGTATAGTAGTGGTAAAAAATAATATATGAAAGAGTAATTATAAGAAGCTCCATAGCATGATGGTCAAGTCTACCAAAAGAGGTATAAATATTTAAAATTCCGCTTAGAGATATAAACATGGAACTAATAATAGCGGCTGACAGACCAAAGTTTTTTAAAACTGAAAAATAGATGATTATCAGGGCTATAAAGAAATACAGAGGGTTAAGTAAAGGGATAAGAAAAACATTGGAGCTCAAAACTTTAATTAGCGAGGCTGAGAATAGATCGTAGAAAAATGGCCATGGGCAATGGTCTCCGTGAGGATAGGAGAGAAAAGGGTCAAAATTAAGTAAAGATGGGAAGTTGTTGATGGTGTATATTACACGTCTTAGATGATAATAGCTGTCAGGGTCTATAAGATTTAAAAAATCGTATTTAAAAACATGGGGAAATGTGGTTAGCCTGACTGCCCAGAATCCCAGTGCCACCACAAAAAGACCTAATAGCTCTTTTTTTTTAATTTTCATAGATTATACAGATGCGCCTAAATCGAATGCCTTTTCCAGTATATCCGGGTGTTTTAAAATGTCTCCCTTTTCGTCAACACCCCGTGCAAAAAGAGATCCTTTAAGCTTACAATCAAAGGCATCAAAAAAATATTTAACAGTAAGGGTAATACCATCAAAAAGTTTTTCTCCCTTAGTTCCGCCTACGGAAAGGAGGTACCCCTCTTTCTGCGCTGATCGTTTATTAAGCAGATATTTTCTTACCCAGAAAGACTGACAACGGTCCATAAGAATTTTTGTATGAGCAGATACGGTATAAAACATCACGGGGGTAGATAATACAATCAGGTTAGCACGGTCAATCAGATCATAAATCATCTGAAAGTCATCATTTATTATACATCTGCCATTTTCTTTACATTTGTAAATCTCAAGGCAGGGGCTGATTTTTAGATCCCTTATATAAATCCTTTCTATATTATGTTTAGCTTTGCTTTCTACGCCCTTGAGAAAGCTGTCGAGAAGAATGTCACTATTTCCTTGAGCCCTTGGACTTCCATAAAGGGCGATTAATCTTTTCATTTATAGTCTCCTCTTTATCTCTCCCAGGCTTACTTCCCAGTATGGGAGCTTTTCACCTATAATATACTCTGTAGCCTCAATATCAAGCACCGAGTATTCTGGACGTTTAGCTGGTTTTAACATTTCTGATGACCGAACAGGCTTGATAATGGTATTTCTTTCGAACACCTCCATCACTTTCCTGGCAAAGGTGTTAAGGCTGATGCCGTTTTTTGTCCTGTCAGTAACATTAAAGATACCTCTCGCTCCTCTGTTTATAAGGGATATAAGGGACTTTGAAAGTGTTAATGTGGAGGTGGGAGAGCTTATCTGGTCTATCTCAACGGCTATCTCGTCTTTTGTTTCACTTTTTGAAAGCAGACGGAGAAAGAAGTTGTCTCCCTCAGTTCCGTAAAGCCAGCTTGTCCTTACAATAAGATACTCACAGCCTGAATATTTTATATAGTTTTCTCCGTAAAGTTTGCTTAAACCATAATAGTTCACAGGCTCAGCCAGATCAAAGGGATGATAGGGCATCTTTTTTGTGCCCGAGAAAACGTAGTCTGTACTGATATGGACAAGCAAAATTTTGTTTTTTCTACAGATCCCAGCCAGATTGAATACTGCAAGCGCATTTACGTTAAAGGCTTTCTCCTTTTCTATCTCTGCCATATCTACCTTTGTGTAAGCGGCACAGTTAATAATTACATCAGGTTTAATCTCTTCTATGGCATCTGATAGCTTGCTGGTATTTAAAATATTTAGCTGTTCTTTGGTGAAGGAGTAAAATTCTATCTTTTTCTGCCTTAAAAGGGCTATCAGGTCTTTCCCTAAGGTTCCGCCTCCTCCTAAGATTAAAATCTTCATTTTAAAGACCCTCCACTTTTTATGTAGGCTTTAAGATGCTCAAGCTCAAGCAGAAAATAAGGGCTGAATGAATTTTTATCTCTTAGTTCAAAAAGCTGGTCTATGAGAAAAAGTTTTACCTCCGCAACCTCCTCCCTGTCTATGCTGAATCCTTTATCATAAAAGGTGGCAAATGTTTCAACAAGCTCAGTCTCCTCTTTTAGAAAAGCGCTGTATCTGTATAGAAACTTTATCTTTGAAGGTTTGAAGCCAAGCTCTTCCATGCATTCTCTCACTGCACCAGCTTCGTAGCTTTCTCCCACGTTTAAATGACCCCCTACTGATGTGTCCCAGCAAAGCGGATAAAGATCCTTTTTCTCAGACCTTTTCTGCAAAAAGAGCTCTTTTTCATTTTTAAAAACAAGAAGATGAACAGCCCTGTGAGCAATCTTCGGGTTCTTATGACAGTCTTTTCTTGTTCTCAATCCAAGAAAATTGCCATCTAAATCAAAGGTTTCAAGTAGCTCATGGGAGTTCATAGATAGGTCTTTATGATGTATTTATCCTTAAGGCTGTCTATATAGGCATCAAGCACCTTTTTTACTCTGACTATGGAAAGATATCTTCTTGCCTCCTTTTTCCCTTCATCCTCGTTGAGGGGTTTATTATGCTCTTTTTTAATCAGATATATGATTGACACCTCATCGGGGGCGTCAAATATGGGAGTAAAATGACTTTCGGTGGTACCCAGCAGCATATTCCTGAAATCAGCTGGCAGATCTTCTGCATCTTTTTCATATCTTGCAAATACAGCTCTTTCGAGAATCTGTTTGAGGTCTTGCATAACAGTTTCTGCAAAGGCAGGCTCAAAGCTTTTATTGGCTAAATTTATAAAGGCGCTCTTAAATCTTTCTCGCTCATCATCGGTGGGATCGCATACATAACAGGCGAAAAAGGTAAAACGGGGAGGAAAACAGATCTTATCTTTCACCTTTTCGTAATAGTTTGCCACATCTTTATCGTCTGGTAATGGTATTCTTGATAATATGGCAGAGACAAAATTTTCTTTTATAAGCTGTTTTTTCATCTTCTTTCGAAACTCTTCTTCAGTAAGTCCCCGCTCGGTAAGGTAGTCATAAAAGCTGTAATCGGATGTGAGGCTACTTTTAAAATCAATTATAGCCTGTTCAAGAAGATCCTCGCTTACATCATAACCGCAACTGGATGCTTCAAGATATAAAAGTTCGCTCCCTATGAGCTTTTCCATTGCCTCATATCTGCACTCGTTATACTCACTGGCAGTAAGGTCTTTCAGATCCTTTTTCAGAACCTCCCTTGCATAGCTTATCATCCCATCTGTCAGTTGCCACTCGCTAACAATCTCACCATTCACTTCTGCAACGGTTTTTGACTTTGCCATAGCTATCCTTTAAAATTATTCTCTTTTATAAAAACTCAAACTGTAATAGATTTATTTTATGGGAAAAAGAAAACTTGGGCAACATTTTCTATTTGATAAAAATATTTTGCAAAAAATAGTAAGCTCTTTCGGTTCCGACAGAAAAGAAAATATTTTTGAGATTGGGGCAGGAAAAGGACCACTTACAGAAATACTTGCCATAAATTTTAAAGATGTTTTTGCCCTTGAGTATGATGAGGAGCTTTATAGCTGCCTGATTGAGAGATTTCAAAGTTTTAAGAACATACATATAATTCATGGAGATATAATGAAAGTAAGGCTGGAACATTATCCTGTCAGCTATGCTATCGGAAACATCCCTTACTATATAACAACTCCTATAATTTTCAAGCTAATAGAGGCTAAAAATATAAAAAAATTTGGACTGCTGATGCAGAAAGAGGTGGCAGATCGGATCGTGTCAGGAGAAGGTAGCAAGGACTATGGTATATTAACGATAATGTGTAATTTTTACTGTAACTGCCAGATAAAAGTTAAGGTAAAAAGAACCTCCTTTGTGCCGCCACCAAAGATAGATTCAGCGTTCCTTGTATTTGAAAAAAAAGCTGTGGATACAGAAAAGGCTAAAATACTTAAAGAGTTTGTTAGCAGTGCTTTTTCAATGAGACGAAAAACCTTTTATAATAATATTAAGGGGATATATGGTACAATGGCAGACGAGATAATGCAGAAATTTAATATTTCAAACAACAGAAGAGCTGAAGAGATACCACTTGGCTTATATGAAGAGATAGCTGATTTTATTAAGGGAAGGCTTATTGTTTAATAAAATCATCTTTTTTTCTCTAATATTTTTTCTTACTTCTGCCCATGCTTTAGATGGCGGAAGGACATTTAACAGCATCTCCTCCATCTCTGAGGAACAAAACATCATAAAAGATTATCTGCTTTACAGAGAAGCTATAAAGCTGGAAGATACCGATATAGAAGGAGCTCTGAATATATATCTGAAAATTATTGAAAGCTATAAAGGTACACCAAACTACAAAAAGGCACTGAGGAGAATTCTTCATATAAAACAGAAAAGGGATGAGGAAGATGTCATCAACTACATTAATATTTACAACAGAGATTTCCCTTCCGATACAGAAGAGTTATACAAAGCCTCACGCTATCTGGTAAGAAAAAATGAGATAGATAAAGCCATAGAGCTTATAAAAAACATTATTTCTCAGGTAAACGGCTACTCTGTTAAGGCAATAAAAACCCTTGATGAGCTTGGCTTTACCATATCCGATTCAGACAGGATAAATCTTATAAAGAAGCTCTTCGACAGGAGACTGTTTGAGGAGATTGTGGAGTTGAAAAAAATATTTTCCCCTTTAAGAGAGGTTGAAGAGATATATTTTATAAAGAGCCTTTTCAGGACGAGAAGATACAAAGAGGTTATTGAAAATATCAAAGAGTTTAAAACCCCCGAATATCTTGAGCTGTATCTTCTAAGCCACTTAAGAAACGGGCAAAGGGAGCTCTTTATCAACAGAGTTCGTGAGCTTTTAAAGGAAAAAAATAAAAATTATTTTACTCTATATATTACCTTATCGGACATACTCAAAAACCAGGGGGAGTTAGAAGAGGCTCTTAATATACTTCTATCACTGGAAGAGCTTTTCCCCGATAAGAAAGAGCTTATCTACTGGAACCAGGCACTTATCTATATAAGGCTGAATAACTATTCTAAGGCAGAGAGGCTTCTGGAGAATTTATCCAGAACATCCAGTTCGGACAGATATTATTACTGGCTTGGAAAGATTAATGAATATCAGGAAAGAGATGGTGAAAAATTTTATAGCCTTCTGGGTGAAAATGATGGCTATTATTATCTTAAAAAGAAAAAACCATTAATAAGAAACATTAAAACCGCTGATCAGAAAAAGCTCCCTCGAGTAGATGCACTTTTAAATCTCGGGATGAAAGATGAAGCCAGGGAGGAGCTACTTTTTAGTATAAAAGACAATGGAGCCTGTTGTATTGATTATTTTCAGAAACTTGAGCTTTATTACAATATTCTTATGGTTGGTGAGAAGATTGGAAATCTCTATCTCAAATATCCGCCAGCTTATATGGAGATTATTAAAGAAAAATCTGCAGGTAAAAACATAGATCCCTTTCTGGTGATGGCTATCGCAAGAGAGGAGAGTCATTTCAGAAAGGATGTGGTATCTCCTGCAAAGGCTTACGGGCTTATGCAGATTATTCTTCCCACTGCAAGAAGATATAACCATGTGGTAACGGTTTCGGATCTTTTCAGAGAGGATAAAAATATAGAGATAGGTATTAGTTATCTCGATTTTCTTCTTAAAAAGTTTGGTAGCGTAGAGTATGCTGTTGCTGCCTATAATGCAGGTGAGCATAACGTGATCAGATGGCTTGAGAACACTTACAGAGATATGGATGAGTTTATTGAAAATATCCCCTTTCTGGAGACAAGAAATTATGTAAAAAAGGTAATGAGAAGCTATTATATTTACAGGAGTCTTTATGAAAAACCCTGAGCTACTTTTAGGGGTTCATCTTTCCATATCGGGCGGGTTTAAAAGGCTTTTTTCAGAGGCAGAAAGACTAAAAATTAATGCCTTTCAGTTCTTTTTAGGTGCGCCAGTAGTATGGAAAGGCTATGAGTTAAAAAATGAAGATATGGAAATTTTTGCTGAAAAGTCAGGAAGATATAAATTTATAACCGGACATGCTCCCTATCTGGTAAACCTTGCGTCTAATAGTCCCGAGCTTCGACAGAGGTCTATAAATCGTGTCATAGCAGACATGAAAGAGCTGATAAAGATTAAGGTGTCTAACTATGTGATTCATCTTGGGAGTAATGAAGACAGGCAGAATGGGATATACAATATTAGAAACTCTTTAAAAGAAATTCTGTCAGAAACAGATAATGTAAAAATATTGTTAGAAAACTCTTCTGGTGAAAAAAATCATCTTGGTGGGAATATGGAGGAGATTAAAGAGATAGCCTCAGGTTTTGATAACAGAATCGGTCTATGCCTTGACACCTGCCATCTCTTTGCAGGAGGTGTAGATTTAAGAATATCAGATGAGGTTGATAAATTTTATAGCAGTCTGGCAAATTCTGGATTATCTGAAAGGATTGTGTTGATACATGCAAACGATTCAAAATATCCACTAAATTCCAGAAGAGATAGACATTTTCATATCGGGAAGGGAGAGATAGGCATAGAGGGTTTTGGACACCTGCTTTCTCATCCCTTTTTTTCAAGGCTCCCCTACATTCTGGAAACGCCAAAACAGGATAACTGGGATGAGCTAAACCTTGGCATGATAAGAAAAATTGCTTTTATTCCTAAAAGGTTGTGATAAAATTTTAGTAAATAAAGTTTAAAAGGGGGGAGGGATATGCTGGAAAAAGTCTTAGAAAACATCTACTGGCTTGGACACGATGCCATCAAGATTAAAGCAGGTTCTAAAATAATTCTGATCGATCCTTTTCAGTTGAAAGATGGCGAGGAGAAGGCGGATCTAATACTGGTTACCCATCCTCATTTTGATCATACTTCTGAAGAGGATATAAATAAAATTCTGAAGGAAGATACAGTGATTGTTGGTGTTCATGAAAGTCTGACTAATTTAAAAGGTGTAAAAAAAGAGGTTAAGGTAGGCGATAAAATAGTGGTTGATGGGATAGAGATAGAGGCTGTCCCTTCTTATAACACAAATAAAGATTTTCATCCTAAGTCTAAAGGATGGCTTGGTTTTATAGTTACAGTTGATGGAATAAAGATTTATCATGCAGGAGACACGGACAGAATTCCGGAGATGAAAAATTTTAAAGCCCATATTGCTCTTCTTCCTGTATCGGGAACCTATGTAATGACATGGGAGGAGGCTGTAGCCGCTGCCATTGATATAAATCCCCAAATAGCAATCCCCATGCATTACGGCGCTATAGTTGGAACAGAATCTGATGCCCAGCAGTTTGCCAGAGCTCTGGAAGGGAAGCTCAGAGTGGTAATAAAACAAAAATCATAAGGAGCTTTTTTTATTATGATAAACTTCACATTAGAGATGAAGGATTTATTTAAACAGAAAGGGATTTTAAAGGTCTATGAGAAGGATCGTCCCGTGTTTTATAAAGACGATTCTGGAAACAAGGTCTATCTCATAGAAACAGGCATTGTAAAGGTAGTTAACTATTCCGAAGAGGGTAAGGAGCTTATCCTTGCCATATTTCAGGAAGGAGATATATTTGGAGAGATGTCGGTTTTTGATAAGATCGGCAGGTCAGCCTGCGCCGTTCCTGTAAAAACATCAAAGATATACGAGCTTGAAGGCAGGTATTTTATTGATTTTCTAAAGCAGAAGCCCGATATGCTCCTGCACATTATCAAAATATTTAGTCTCAGGATCAGAGAGCTCAATGATTTTATAGAAGACACCATCTTTTCAAATCTTTCATCCAGAATACTTAACAGGCTTATTAAACTCTCAAAGGTATCGGGTATCCAGAAAGGTAACTACATGGAGATAAGAAACGACTTTACTCAGGGAGATCTTGCGGGGTTTATAGGTTGCACGAGGGAAAACCTTAATAAGGAGCTTAAACTGCTCAAAGATAAGGGGTTTATTGACTACGATAAAAGCACCATAAGGATTTTTATCAGATAGGAGGGATGATATGGATTTAAAAAACTTTTTCCCGGAAAAAGATAATATGGCGCTTATAGTGGTGGATATACAGGATAACCTTCTGAAAGCCTTTAAAGATGAGGTAAGAGAAAAGATACTTCAAAAATCTGCCCTTGTAATCAGATATTTTAAATATAAAAACTATCCTTTGATGGTGTTTGAACAGTATCCTAAGGGGATTGGTCCAACAAATAGTCTGATAAAAGAAGCCCTGCAGGACTCCTACCAGCCTATAGTTAAAAACTGCTTTTCAGGAGTATGTGCTGAAGGGTTTTCTGAAAGTTTTGAGACTTTAAATAAAAGGGACGTAGTATTAATAGGCATAGAGGCGCATATCTGTGTTCTGCAAACCTGCTATGATTTAATATCAAAGGGTAAAAATGTGTATGTACTGGCAGATGCTGTAGGAAGTCGATTCAGGCTTGACTGGGAAAAGGGGCTTGAAGCCATGAAAGCTATGGGAGCCAATATACTTACTACTGAGATATTAATTTTTCGTTTGTTAGGAAGAGCAGGGACAGAGGATTTCAAATTCATGTTGCCCTATCTGAAATAAGGCTATTTGGTTAATAAGTAACTGTTTTAAAATGATTTTTGCCATAAATGATTGACTTTCTAAATGGCTATAAGTTACAATGCCTTCACTATGAAAAAATTATACTTTATTATCATTATTATCATTTTAAGTTTAGCTTTTATCTCATTGGATGCTTTTGCTTTGAATAGCGAGGAGGCAACCAGAAATAGCATACAGGAGCATGCCTCCCGAATTGAAGATATAGTCAGTTATGACAAAAAGGATTACCCTGCCATAAAAACCAGCTACACCGACCCTAAGACAGGCACGGCTGAGGCAAAAAGCGATAGCGCATATGTGGTAGAAGCTATATTCTGGGGTATTAACAGCAACCCGAAGGTAAACCACTTTCTTAACTATTATAGAGACAAAGCTAAAGAAAGGTTTAATATCTGGCTTTCAAGGGCTGGTAAATATCTCCCTCTGATAAATAAGATCTTTGAAGAGAACGGACTGGCAGGAGAGCTTGTATTTTTGCCGTTGATAGAAAGCGGATTCTCCCCTTATGCCACCTCTCGTGCCCAGGCAGTGGGCATCTGGCAGTTTATGAAGGGTACCGCAAAGAAATATGGTCTTCGTGTAGATAAGTTTGTTGATGAAAGAAGAGATCCAGAGATGTCAACCATAGCGGCTGCAAACTATCTGAAGGATCTTTATGACATGTTCGGCACATGGGATTTTGCCCTTGCAGCCTATAATGCCGGTGAGGGCAAAATAATGAGGATTAAAAATTCAACCGGATACAAGAGTTTCTGGGATGTGATATCGCACAAAAAGATTAAAAGAGAGACAAAAGAGTATGTGCCCAGATTTGTAGCAGCCACAATAATAGCTAAAAATCCAGAGGATTTTGGCTTTGGGAATATTGAGTACAACGCCACCATTGAGGGCACCGAAAAGGTACTGTTGCCACCCGGGATCACTTTAAAATCCGTTGCTGAAGCCATATCAGCTGACGAGGAGCTGATAAGGGAACTCAATCCCGCCATCAAGAACGGTTTTCTCCCGCCAGATACTTCTTACTACGTTAGGGTTCCCAGAGACAAGGTGGACGATCTGCTGGCAAAGATAGATGAGCTTAAAAAAGCTGATGAAAAATCTATAAAGAGGGTGATGGGAAAAAAAGAGCCTTCTTTTAAAAGACATTCAAAAAAGGGTAGAAAACCAAACAAAAAAATAGCTGATGCTAAACCAAAACATCTCGGTTGATAGAGCCATAAATATCATTCTTTCTTGCATTAAGGAGGCGGAGGAGGAGAAGATCCACTTTGCCGATGGGCTGGGAAGATATCTTTCAAGAGATATTATCTCCGGTTTTAGTGTGCCTTTTTTTGATAATTCAGCCATGGATGGTTTTGCCCTCAGGGCTGAGGAGATAAAGGATGCTTCAAAAGATAATCCTGTCAAATTAAAGATAGTTGATGAGATATGGGCAGGCAAGATTGCCCGACCTCTTCCCGATTCTAAATGTTGTGTAAAAATATATACTGGAGCTATGATACCCGACGGTGCGGATTGTGTGGTGAGGCAGGAAGATGTGACTATTGAAGGCGATTATGCGCTATTTTTTAATCCCGTTGAGAAGGGTAATGATATCAGGCTAAAGGGTGAGGAAATTAAAGAAAACGATGTTGTGGCATCAAAGGGAAGCAGAATAACCCCTGCAATGATAGGTCTTTTTGCCTCTTTAATGAAAAAAGAGATTTATGTCTATAAAAAACCTAAAATAGCCATACTTGCTACGGGCTCCGAGCTTATTGATATAGACGAACAGACTGGATTTGGTAAGATTGTAAATAGTAATAGCTATGCATTGATGGCTATGGCAAGAGAGGCAGGTGCTGAAGCATTCAATGGCGGGATAATAAAAGACAATCGGGATGAGCTTGAAAAAGCCTTTTATACATATAAAGATACCGATCTGGTTATTACAACAGGCGGCGTATCGGTAGGTGAGTATGATCTTGTTAAGGATGTTTTTGCAAATCTGGGAGTTAACTGGCTTTTCTGGAAGGTCAGGATGAGACCGGGTCATCCTGTTGCATTTGGTGTTTACAATAACAGGCTTTTTTTTGCTCTGCCAGGTAATCCTGTATCTGCTATGGTAACCTTTGATCAGTTTGTCCTTCCAGCCATCAAAAAGTTCTTTTCAGCTCCATGGGAGAAAAAAACTATCTATGCCATAGCAACAGATGATATCAGGAAAAAATCCGGGAGAACGCATTTTCTCAGGGGCAGGGCATATACAAAAGATGGAGAGCTCTTTGTTGATATCTTTCCCAACCAGGCATCATCAGCTATAACTTCTATGACCCTCGCAAACTGTTATGTTATACTGAAAGAGGATAATACACGAATTAATAAAGGCGAAAAGGTACTTATTGAGTTATTTGAAAATTGATTGAACATGCCTATTTTGTAAAAAATATCTCCCGTTTATCTTCCCTGCCTGATAACACAAGCCGTATTTATCTGGGCTCGGACTTCTGCATAAAAGCATATCCAAAAAATTTTAGGACACTTGTGGAAGAGGTTAAAAGCCGTTATCATGTTTCTCTTCTTATGCCCCCAATACTGGAAAGCGAACTAAAGCTCATGGAGAGGTATTTGACTCTTTTTACAGAACTGGCAGAAAAAGATGATGAGATTATATTTAACGATCTGGGAGGGCTGTTCTTTTTCAGGAAAAACTATAAGAAAAATATAAAAACTGGACTTGGTAGATATTATTCCTATCAGAAGCGTGGTGTCCAGAAGCTATATGATGCGGTGAAAAAAGAAGATCTTAGAGATGTGCCTTTGATGGATGAGCTAACCATAGATTTTTTAAGATCCATAGGAGTGGTAAGGATTGAGATCGATGCGACACCTTATGGGATTAATATGGATAAACTCCCAGATATGGCTGTGAGCATTTATCTTGACCATATTCTGACCTCCTATACCATTAACTGTCCCTATACTTTCAATGGAAAATACTGGGGGAGAACATGTTCCAGACAGTGTCTGAGCAGTTCGGTGATTTTTAGTTCCGAAGAAAATTTGTCTGACTTTTACGAAACAGGCAGAGCCTATTATCAGGAAGGGTTAAAAACCATTCCTCCTGGAATAGACAGACTGGTCAGATTTAGATGGAATCAGGACTGATAGAACAGCTTACCAGAAAGGTGCTTTCTGTAACAGGCAGAAAGGTAAGAGCCTTTTTGCTGGCAGAAAAGCTAAATCTTTTTCAGAAAGAGGATATTAAAGACTATCTTGAGTATATCATATGGCAGGCGTTTTCAAACAATCATGATGCTCTTTCTGTAATCTTCTCTTTTGTAGATATTATAGAAGGTGTTTATGACATTCAGATTGAGCAGGAGTTTTTCAACAAGATACTTTGTATAGAATCATCAGATAGAATATTAAGCCTTATTATAAAACCCCCACCACCCCACAAATTTCTTAAAAAAGGCGAGGTGCATACTACCGATATCATGATGGACTACATGCCCCTTGGAGTAAAAAGAAGTGTGGCAAAAAAGATGGATCGTATCTTAATCAGAAGGATGCTTCTTGAAAAAGATCCCTACGTGATAAGGCATCTGCTTTCAAACCCCATGATTACAGAGAAGGATGTGTTAAAAGTGGCTTCTGTTAGACCTACAAATGCAGAAGTAATAAGGGTAATCTATCTTTTTGACAGATGGATAAATCTATATGCGGTGAAAGAGGCTATCGTAAAAAACCCCTATTCACCTTTCAGGCTATCACTACTTATGCTTTTTTACATGCAGAAGAAGGAGCTCGAGTCCATCATAATAGACAATACCCTTCATCCTGTCATAAGAGATATTGCAAAAGAGCTTCTTGAAAAAAGAAATACCAGCACAGAAGGCAGTATCTAAAGATCAGTTACTTTCTGCAGATAATAAGATATTCCCTGTTGCCTTTCTGACCAGTTATGGGAGATTCCATAACACCAAGCACATTTAGCCTGAGCTCTTTAATAAAATCAGATATTTTTAAAACCGCCTTATCCCTCAACTGCTGATCTCTTACAATCCCATTTTTCACTTCTTTTGGAGAGAGCTCAAACTGAGGCTTAACAAGACAGATTAGATATCCCTCTTCAGAAAGGAAAAGTAGAGCTTTGGGGATGATAAGGGTTAAGGATATAAATGATACATCAATAGTAACAATCTGAACCTTTTCGGGGAGAAAATCAGGATCTACATATCTGAAGTTAGTCTTTTCAATATTTACAACTCTGGGGTCATTTCGTAACTTCTGATCGATTAGTCCGTAGCCCACATCTACTGCATAAACCTTAAATGCTCCATATTTAATCAGACAATCTGTAAACCCGCCGGTAGATGCGCCGATATCGAGGGCGATCTTCCCATCAACAGGAATGTTAAAATGCTTTATGGCGGACTCAAGCTTTAATCCTCCACGGCTAACAAATGGCAGATCTTCTTTAATCTCTATTTTGCAATCGGAAGGTAGAGCCTCTCCAGCTTTTAAGACCTTAGCCCCATCAGCATAAACCTTCCCCATCATTATCAGGGTCTTTGCCCTGCTTCTTGTGTCTACAAGACCTCTTTCAAACAAGAGCTCATCGGCTCTGATCTTTTTCATTGAACTAAATTATTTATGATTTTTGATAAAGCTATAAATATTTTCTGAAAGAAGCCCGCATTTTTCTCTAAGAAGATTAATAGAACCATGAGGGACAAACGCATCGGGCAGCCCGAGAGTTTTTATATCTGTTTTTATCCCCCTTTGTGCTGCAAGCTCAAGAACTGCAGATCCGAATCCACCAATGATAGTATTCTCCTCTAAAGTTATAACAGTCTTATGACTATTAAGAATACCCAGTATGTTTTCTTCATCCAGAGGTTTTATAAATATGGGATTAAATATGGTGATACTGATACCCTCCTGCTCAAGTCTCTCTCCAGCCTTAAGCGCTTCATATACAAATGGTCCCACCGCCAGCACTGCAATATCCTTTCCTTCTTTTATTAACCTCCCTTTACCAATAGATATCTCCCTTATTTCTTCATCAGAAATAATAGCGGCTCCTCTCGGATATCTAATGCATGAAGGCTTATCCCATTTTAAGGTAGATCTAAGAAGAGATATAAACTCTTTATCATCCTTAGGCGCACAAACCACTATATTTGGAATACATCTTAGGTAGGAAAGATCAAACTGACCATGATGAGTTGGACCGTCTTCTCCAACAAGCCCTGCACGGTCAATAGCAAAGCACACAGGAAGATTTTGAAGGCATACATCGTGTATTATCATATCAAAGCTTCTTTGCAAGAAGGTAGAGTATATTGCCACATAGGGTCTAAATCCTTCTATAGCAAGACCTGCCGCAAAGGTTACTGCATGCTGTTCTGCTATACCCACATCAAAAAATCGGTCCTTATGGGTTTCGGCAAACTTTTTCAGCCCTGTACCTGATCTCATAGCTGCGGTGATGGCTACAACCCTTATATCTTCGAGAGCCATCTGGGTTAGTGTTTCACCAAATATATCTGTAAAACTTATCTCCTTCGGTTTTAGAACTCTGCCAAGCTCTCTGTCAAAAGGTGGAACTCCATGAAAAAACTCAGCCTCTTCCTCAGCGGGCTTGTAGCCTTTCCCCTTCCTCGTATAAACATGAATTAGTATGGGACCTTCCAAGTTGCTTATATTTTTCAATGTTTCGATAAGATTGGGCAGGTCATGACCGTTAATGGGACCGATGTATTTTAATCCTAACTCTTCAAATATGATTCCTGGAGTTATTAGCCCCTTTACAAGCTCTTCTGCTCTTTTTGCCATCTTAAGCAATGATGAGCCTATTCGTGGTACAGATAGCAGAATTTTTTCAATATCTTTACGAAAGCGGGTATAAAACTGACCCGTAAGTATCCGAGAAAGATAGGAAGAGAGGGCGCCCACATTTTCCGAGATAGACATCTCATTATCGTTCAATATGATTATTAGGTTTTTATCCAGATGCCCTGCATTATTTATCCCCTCAAGAGCAAGCCCTGCTGTAAGCGAGCCGTCTCCTATTACTGCTATAACCTTGTTGTTATTATTTTTAAGATCTCTCCCGGTTGCAAGCCCGACAGCAAGAGAGATAGATGTGGAGCTGTGTCCGCAGGTAGCCACATCGTAAGGGCTTTCTTCCCTATTGGGGAAACCAGAAAGCCCGCCATAAGTTCTTATGGTATGGAACCTATCTTTTCTTCCAGTAAGTATTTTATGGGCATAAGACTGATGCCCCACATCCCATATAACTTTATCAGCTGGCGGATTAAATACATAATACAGAGCGATAGTAAGCTCCACAGCGCCTAAACTTGACGCAAGATGCCCACCATTTTTTGACACTGTGTCAATTATGAGCTCCCGTATCTCGGCAGAGAGGCTGTTTAGCTCATCGATAGATAGTTTTTTAAGATCTTCAGGTGTGTTTACCTTTTCCAGTATGGACATTAGCTCTGCCTGTCTCTCAGGTAAAGGGCAAAATCTTTCAGAACCTTAGCTTTTTTGCCATAGTATTTAAGCGCCGTGATGGCATCCTCTGTAAGCTCATTTAGTAGATCCTTTGATGTTTTAAGCCCCACAACCTTTGGATAAGTATTTTTATTTTTTGCCTCATCAACGCCAGTTTTTTTGCCGAGCTTCTCGAAAGAGCCCTCTATATCTAGGATATCATCCATTATTTGAAAGGCTAACCCTATTTTTTTTCCGTAAATAGATAATCTGTCCAGATCTTTTTTTGTAGTATTTGATAAAATGGCGCCCACATTTATGGATGCCAATATGAGAGCTCCTGTCTTGTGAGTGTGAATATACTCTATGGTAGCCTCATCTATATCTTTGTTTTCACAAATTATGTCCATAACCTGACCACCCACAACTCCTTTTATACCGCACCTGAAGGCAATCTCATATAGTGCCCGCAAAGCTTTTTTGGGGGGTATCTTAAGTTCAAGGCTTTTCTCAGTCATTATCCTGAAAGCCTCAGTAAGAAGCGCATCTCCCGCAAGAATGGCTATAGCATCGCCGAATACCTTGTGGTTAGTTAGCTTTCCCCTTCTATAATCATCGTTATCCATGGCTGGGAGATCATCGTGAATAAGCGTATAGGTATGAATCATCTCTATGGCGCAGGCAAAGGGCATAACCTGTTGGTAGGGGGTATCGAAAAGATCTGCCACAGCAAGCATAAGTACCGGTCTCACTCGTTTGCCGGCATCAAGAAGGCTGTACCTGATGGAGCTACCTATTATTTCTGGATAGATATTTTCTGGAAAATATTTTTTAAGCTCCTCTTCAACAATCTCTTTTCTTGAATTGAGATATTTTTCAAAAGCCATTAATAGCCCTCATCATTTTGAGAATCTTCCTCAAACTCTTCTGTTTTAAACCTTTCTTCAGGTTCTTTAACAAGAATCTCCACCTTTCTTTCTACCTCGTTAAGCTTTCCCTGAAGAAAACGTACCAGCTTCACCCCCTCTTCAAAAAGTGCTATGGATTCGTCAAGGGATATATCTTCGTTTTCTAACTTTCTTGTAATGTTTTCCAGCTTTTTTAATGCTGTTTCAAAGGTTTTGGTTTCTTTCATAGATTAAGATTAGCAAAAAATTTATTTATTAAAAAGCTAATTTTAACAAAAAATTAACAATTTTTAGTTCCTGAACCCGATTACAGGAGCAGGTACCCGTCCACCACGGGAGATAAATCCCAGCGGAGAAAAGCTTTTTATATCCATCACAGGAGCCTCTCCAAGTAGCCCTCCAAAAGAAACATAATCTCCTGCTTTTTTACACGTGGCAGGGATTATCCTGACCCCCGTAGTCTTGTTATTTGCAACACCTATGGCAGCTTCATCGGCTATGATGGCAGAGATGATCTCCTCTTTTGTATCGCCAGGTATGGCTATCATATCAAGCCCAACCGAGCAGACCGATGTCATTGCCATCAACATCTCGAGATTAACGCTTCCTTTTTTAACAGCCTCAATCATACCTCTGTCTTCGCTAACAGGGATAAAGGCTCCGCTCAGCCCACCAACGGAGGAAGAGGCAAAAAGACCACCTTTTTTTACCGCATCATTAAGCAAAAAAAGTGCACATACAGAACCGAAACCACCTGTGCTTTCAATCCCGATCTCTTCTATGATGTCTGCCACACTGTCTCCCACAGCAGGTGTAGGTGCAAGAGAAAGATCCAGAATACCAAAGGAAACATTTAGTTTTTTGGCAATCTCTCTGCCTATCAGCTCACCTGCTCGGGTTATCTTGAAGGCTACTTTTTTAATAGTTTCAGCAACCTCTCCAAGTGATGCCTGTTTCCCCAGTTTTTTTAAAGCATATCTAACAACTCCAGGTCCAGATACACCTATGTTAACAGTACATTCTGGCTCACCGGGACCATGAAAGGCTCCTGCCATAAAGGGATTATCCTCTACAGCATTGGCAAATACCACCAGTTTGGCACAGCCTATACTGTCTCTCTGCGCAGTTTTGTGAGCTATCTCTTTTATCACCCTACCCATTTTGCTAATAGCATCTATATTTATACCGCTTTTTGAAGATGCCACATTAACAAATGAGCAGACCTTCTCTGTTTCTGAAAGGGCATAAGGAAGGGATTCAATAACAGTCTTGTCAATCTCCGTCTCTCCTTTGTGAACAAGACAGCCAAACCCACCAATAAAATCAATATCAAGTTCGTGGGCAATAAGATCCAGATTTTTTGCCAGCAAAACCATGTCTGATGGATCTTTTATTGAGCAGAAAAGAGATACCGGAGTTATGGAAATCCTTGTATTAACTATGGGCAGTCCATATCTGTTTTCAAGATTTTTCGCCTCTTTCTTAAGCGATTTGGCACATTTAAGTATTTTTTCATAGACCTTGTTGTTAATCTCATCAACACTGCTTCCCCCACAGTCATAAAGACTGATACCCATTGTGATGGTGCGTATGTCCAGATTCAGGTCATCTATCATTTTAATAGTTTCAAGAATCTCTTCAGGCGTAATGCTCATTGTTATATCCTGTGCATATAATTAAAAAGGTTTAGATCATAGGCAGATATTTTCATGCCCAGCTCTTCCCCTTTCTTGTCAAGCAGTTTTTTAAGCTCTGCCAGATCCACTTTGGAGTTTTTCATATCAACCAGCATTATCATGGCAAATATGTTACCTTTTAGTATTTTCTGTGTAATGTCCTCAATGTTTATCTGATTATCCGCAAGTAGAGTAGAAACCCTTGCAACTATACCAACCCTGTCCTCTCCTAAAACAGTTATTACAACCCTGCCTTCCATTATCTTCTCCTGAAATTTTTAAACAAATATTATAATTTAATCTGAAAAAAGAATGAAAACTTTTTTAAGGATATCATCCTACCTTTGTATACTCAAAGTTTCTGTTAAAAAATAATTGCTGGATTCTTGGAAGCTGCTTTATATATTCACTATCTGCCGATTTCAAATAGGTTTCCACATTGTTTTTCATCTTCTCTATTAGCTCAGCATGTTTTATCAGATCGGCAAAGCGAAATTCAGGCATACCAGACTGCCTTGTGCCGGCGATCTCACCGGGTCCTCTAAGTTTAAGATCAAACTCAGCCAGTTTAAACCCATCTGCAGTATCTCTAAAGTAGATCAGTCTTTCTCTGCCTTCCTTGCTAAGTTTTTTTGTTTCCACAAGCACGACGCAGTATGATTCTTCACCACCTCTTCCTATTCTGCCTCTTAGCTGATGCAACTGGGATAGACCAAATCTTTCACCATGCTCTATTACCATCACTGTTGCTCTCGGCACATCCACACCCACCTCTATAACCGTTGTGGATACTAATATTTTAATCAATCCACTTTTAAAGCCAGCCATGATCTCATCCTTTTCTTCCTGAGAAAGCTTGCCGTGTAAAAGTCGGCACTCCACATAGCTGAATTTATCTTTTACAACCTGATACATCTCTTTTGCTGATTTAAGCTCAAGCGCATTATCCTCTTCTATAACAGGATATACAATATAACACTGGAATCCCCTTCTGATCTCTGATTCGATAAGTTTAAAAGCCCGTTCTCTCTGAGATTCGGGTAGCACAATAGTTCTTACAGGTTTCCTGCCAGGTGGGAGTTGGTCTATCACTGACAGCTCCAGATCTCCGTAAAGAGTCATTGTAAGGGTTCTGGGAATGGGTGTTGCGGTCATATAAAGTATATGTGGGTTATTCCCCTTTTTCCTTAGCAGATTTCTTTGCTCCACACCAAAACGGTGTTGCTCATCAATTATGGCAAGACCAAGCTCTCGGAAGCTAACATCTTCCTGAATGAGAGAATGGGTGCCAACAATAAACTGCATATCTCCAGAGCAGATCTCTCTCAGAATCTGCTCCTTATCTTTTTTTCTCAGAGAAGAGGTTATAAGACCTGCTTTAATATTCTGATTTTTTAAAAGCTCTCTTATATTGTTAAAATGCTGTTCAGCCAGTATCTCAGTAGGCACCATCAATGCCACCTGCTTTTTGGCTGAGATAACTGAAAGTGCCGATATGATGGCAACTATGGTTTTTCCTGATCCCACATCTCCCTGAAGCAATCTGTGCATGGGCGTTGGTCTGCATAGGTCATTTTTTATCTGTTCAATCACCTTTTTCTGTGCGTCTGTTAAGGGGTAGGGGAGCTCCTTTAAAAAACTGTTAACCACATCATAGTTAATTTTTAAAGGCGGGATCTGAATACGCTCATATTCTTCCTTTTTCATTGCAAATATGGAGAAGAATAGAAAAAGCTCTTCATAAAGAAGGGATAGATGATAGGGGCTCTTTTTCTCTTCCCATATTGGTCTTGAGAAATCATTATCTGGAAAGTGAATGTTATAGAGAGCCTCGCCTATTTCTATAATATTAAAAACTTTTTTAATCTTCTGAGGCAGAAGGGATATCAAAATATCTCTTCCTGCCGAAACTGCCTGTTCCATTAATCTTCTGTAAACACCTTCGGAGATCCCCTTAGGTATGCCATTGTATGATGGGATGATTTTATGCTGAGGCATAAAGTCAGAGGATGCAAGCTCTATCTCTGGATGGGATATCTCCTTAGAGGTCTTAAAAATATTAACCTTGCCGTATATATAAATCTCAGCTTTAGAAGATAGCATATTTTTTATAAAAGCGGGTGGGTCATAAAACCATCTTAAGGTCAGATAGCCTGTTCCATCATAAACAGTGGCAGTAAACCCATTAACTCGTTTATTTAAAAAGCCTTTTGCGATCCAGCTGCCGCTATTTAGCACCTTAGCCTTTATATAAGCCAGATCACCTGCTCTTATATCTCTGATTTTTGATATATGTCTTTTATCTATCCATCTTTCTGGTATGTTAAAAATTATGTCTCTTACTGTTAAAATACCATTTTTTTCAAGTATCTTTGCGCTTTTTTCGCCCACACCCTTAAAGCCTTTTAAAGGTGTGCTTAGAAAACTCTCCATTTTATCAAGCAGTTCGATCATTTCTTGATTTCTAAGACTCTGAGCTTTACTCTGCCCAGATATAACGAGATATCTTCCGTATTTTCTTCCTCAGTAAGCTTTATATGAGCTGGGTTTGCGGGAAACTCACCAAAAGTGGCATCAACGGGGACAAATGTGCCGTCAATAAAAACCTCATTCCATGCATGATAGAGAAAGCTTTTCTGTTCTGAAGAGTAGGTAATGCCGCCAACTATTTTTGTAGGTATATTTAGACTCCTTAACATAGCAGCTGTTAGCATAGAATGGGATTCGCACTCTCCCTCCCTTGTTTTTAACACCTCAAGGGCAGAGGCACGATCTTTTAATGATTTTTTTATGTTTTTATTTACCCATCTTACCACCCGCAGAGCTTTTTCTCTACTATCCTTTGCATCACCTGCCACAGAACGGGCAAGTTTTATTATCTCAGTGTCGGAGCTCTGAATTCTTGGAGTTGATTTTAGATATTTATCAACGGAAACGTTTTTTTCTTGAAACTTTTTCTCTCGAGAAGTTTTAACTATAATCTTATCGCCAGATCTTGTGCTGCTCTGGTATGCAGATGAAGGGGGTATAATCTTATCAACCCCCGAGAGCTCAAAGGTTATCTCTTTAATCTCTTCAGGTTTTTCATTTATATCAGCTGGGATGGAAACATAGGCAAGAATGTCATAAACAGAAGGACCATCCTCAAGCTTTGTAGCCTCTTCTTTGGGGATTCTTTTTAAGGTAAAGCCCTGAATGGACTCTTCTTTATAGGTCTCTCCGTTTTCAAGCACATAGCTTTTTACCTCAATATTGCCCAACTTCTGTATCAAAGGGTAAATCTTCTGCCCCTTTTCAATTTGTGGAGATCCAACTTCAATGGTAAGTTTTTCCATTTTCTGCATGGCTTCCACATAAACCTTAAACTGGTATTTTTTACCTTCTTTTATGCCTTCTTTCCAGACAACAAATCCTGCTGCTGAGAGGGGGAGAACATCCTGAGGAAGCTTCTCTTGGTCAGTTCTTTCTGCTGAGCTTATGATAATTTTTAAATCTTTTTCCATGCCCTTTCCTTTAATCTCCAGCAAGGAATCGCCTATCTTCTGGCTATAGTGAAAATACACTGGTTTATATGTCTTTGTAAGTATTATCTCTTCTTTAAGGATTGTGTAAATTTTATCGGGTTTTAGATCAAGTCTTATAACGCCCGATCCTGTGAGCAGATAGTGGTCTTTTCCTTTTATATCTATCTCGCTGGCAATACCCTGAAAATATCCGATCTTTTTATCTTCAAAGAAAAGCCCTAAATACTCTTCCTTCAATGGGTTTTTTAAACTGAAGGCGGGCTTTTCAATAGCTGTGCTCTCACCGCTTCTGCATGCAAAGAGGATCAGAAAAAAAATAATAAAGGATTTTAGATTATGGTTTTTCAATAGACAGTATTTCAAACTCTTTTACTCCTATAGGAACCTGAACCTTGACCGTATCGCCCACACTTTTACCTATCAGGGCTTTGCCTATGGGAGATGTATAGGATATCTTTCCTGACTTCACATCTGACTCGTCTTCCGATACTATCTGATAGGTAAACTCCTCATCTGTGTTCAGATCCAGTATGGTCACCTTTAGTCCAAAAGCTACCCTGTCGGTGTTAAGTGTCTCAGGATCAATTATTATAGCTTTGGAAAGTTTGCCTTCCAGCTCGCTTATCTTTGCCTCTATAAGCCCCTGTCTGTTTCTTGCGGCATCATATTCAGCATTTTCAGAAAGGTCTCCGTGAGATCTTGCCTCTGCGATATCCTTGATAACCTTGGGTCTTTCTATTTTTTTTAGATGTTCCAGCTCATTTCTTAATTTTTCATAACAAGCCTTTGTCATTGGATAACGTTCCATTATCTACTACCTCCGATTAGTCTGTGATATTCCTGCAGGGAGGATACCCTGGTCTCGGTTTTTATCATTTCAGGTATAGAGTATGAAGCAATTTTTACAGCAGGTAAAGTTGTAAAGTAGGGGATACCGTTTTCCAGCGCTGTCCTCCTTATTATATATGAATCCTCTATCTCTTTGCTACCAAAGGTGGTATTGATTATAAGGTTTATCTCACCGTTTTTAATCTTATCCACTATATTGGGTCTTCCTTCTACTACCTTAAGAACCATCTCATTATCTATTCCCTTATCTTTTAAAAACTTTGAAGTGCCTCTTGTGCAGATAAGATTAAAGCCGTAGGTTTTTAAAAGTCTTGCTATCTCAACAATTAGAGGTTTATCTTCATCTTTCACGCTGAGAAACAGATTGCCTTTAAGCGGAATGCTATTTCCCGCAGCTATCTGAGATTTGGCAAAGGCAAGATAGGGTGTCATATCAATTCCCATAACCTCGCCAGTGGACTTCATCTCCGGTCCCAGTATGGTGTCCACACCAGGGAACTTGATGAAGGGGAATACGGCTTCCTTCGCACAGAAATATCTGGGCACTATCTCCTCTGTAAAACCCAGTTCAGATAGTTTTTTTCCCAGCATACATTTAGCAGCAAGCTTTGCCAATGGAATACCTATCGCTTTACTTACAAAGGGGACAGTTCTTGATGCTCTCGGATTTACCTCCAGTATGTAAATCTCTTCATCCTTAATGGCGAACTGAATGTTTATAAGCCCGATTACATTAAGCTCTCTTGCAAGTAGTTTGGTCTGTCTGATAAGCTCGTTAACGATCTCTTCCTTAAGAGAATAGGGAGGAAGAATACAGGCACTATCTCCAGAATGAACGCCTGCCTCTTCTATATGCTCCATTACTCCTCCAACTACAACCATTTCTCCATCAGAGATGGCATCCACGTCTACCTCTGTGGCATCTTTAAGAAACTTGTCTATAAGCACGGGATGCTCTTCTGATGCCCTTACAGCTTCGTTAATGTATCTTTGAAGCCCCTTTCT
>JBEQAF010000025.1:16836-25500 GCA_041640455.1 bacterium | reverse complement strand
GGAATTTAGACCTCATCTCAAAGGGATTGCTACAAATTTTCAACGTTAAATTTTTTTCTAAATATAGGTAGGAATTTAGACCTCATCTCAAAGGGATTGCGACTTCATAAAAATATAGATATCTGTCTATTCTATCGTAGGAATTTAGACCTCATCTCAAAGGGATTGCGACATAAAAATCTTTTCCGTTTTCATATGAACCCCCGTAGGAATTTAGACCTCATCTCAAAGGGATTGCGACTTTTTGGGTGGTATAACTGATTTTGAAAACATAACGTAGGAATTTAGACCTCATCTCAAAGGGATTGCGACTACCGGCCAAAATCAAGATTCCAAACAGAAGAAGAAGTAGGAATTTAGACCTCATCTCAAAGGGATTGCGACCACTTCATTATTGACAATAAATATGTTTTTATCGTAGGAATTTAGACCTCATCTCAAAGGGATTGCGACTGCGCCCCTTGCCTTAAATTTTTTAATCCGGAATAGTAGGAATTTAGACCTCATCTCAAAGGGATTGCGACTGAATAAAAGATTGAGTTAATTGATCATTAGAATAGTAGGAATTTAGACCTCATCTCAAAGGGATTGCGACACAAAGTATCATGGATTTAAGCGGACCGTACTGTAGGAATTTAGACCTCATCTCAAAGGGATTGCGACTTTCTCCTCTAATCCAAGTCTTATAAACCCAGTCGTAGGAATTTAGACCTCATCTCAAAGGGATTGCGACCTTTTTTTCCAAGTGATATTGTTTTTTTATGGTAAGTAGGAATTTAGACCTCATCTCAAAGGGATTGCGACCTTCGGTTGTCAGAAAAGGTGGCTCTAACAATTCGTAGGAATTTAGACCTCATCTCAAAGGGATTACGACCTGACGTTTGAAAAAAATCAGAAAAAAATTCGTAGGAATTTAGACCTCATCTCAAAGGGATTGCGACTATCATCGCTCCATGTATTTTGATATACATGGAAGTAGGAATTTAGACCTCATCTCAAAGGGATTGCGACATGGAACTTAACTATTCTTTTTATTAAATCCAAACGTAGGAATTTAGACCTCATCTCAAAGGGATTGCGACTGCTTTTTTCCTAAAAATATTCTTGTTCATCTTTAGTAGGAATTTAGACCTCATCTCAAAGGGATTGCGACTTATCCCTTCTGTTAAAAGTTCCTTTACAATAAAGTAGGAATTTAGACCTCATCTCAAAGGGATTGCGACCCATCTTTTGTCTGCATATATACATATACAGACAAAAGTAGGAATTTAGACCTCATCTCAAAGGGATTGCGACGTTTAATCATTAAAGCAAGATACTTAAAAACGAAAGGTAGGAATTTAGACCTCATCTCAAAGGGATTGCGACCAAAATCATTTTCCTTATTTTCTTCGTAAAAATATCGGTAGGAATTTAGACCTTATCTCAAAGGGATTGCGACCTTACTTTCTTTTGGTAAGTTTAAGCCCGCTTTCTTGTAGGAAATTAGACCTCATTTCAAAGGGATTGGAATTTTTTAATTGACTTTATTTAATGTTTATGATATAATGTATTTAAAAAATAAGATGCGCTCGCAGTAAAAACAGAATTTCAGAATGTTATTTATAGTCGTTTAATGGGTTATTGCCATCTTAAGATTATTGCTACTTAATCTAAATTTTTGAAAAAAAGAGTAAACCTGAGAAAATTTAGACCTACCTTCAAATTGATCGTGGTGATCCAGAAGCTGATTATGTTCTATTGACTGATATATTATTTCTCTTGTTAATTTTTATAAAAATAGAAAATAAAATTTCACATACATTTTACAAATTTTCTAAAAGAGGTTGTAGTATGTATAAGATAGCTTTTAATAGTAAAAGAATAACTTTTAAAGCAGCTTTAGATATACTAATAAAAGCAAAGAAGAAAAAACTTGAAGAAGTACAAGACATGCTATTTGATATGATAACATTAGATAATATAGATTTCTTTTTTATAATATTTAAAACAAATGACATTGAGAGTTTTGATAAAATCGATGCCATAATCTATATCAATAAGAAAAAGAAAAAACATAATTGATTTCTGCATTATTAGTTTGGAAGAGAGAGAAATTTTATGAGTGAAATAATATTTTTAATTGCAGGCTTGGCAGTAGGGGGAATAGCTTCATGGTTTGTTGCCAGGTCACGACAGCAAGAAGACTATTCTCAGAAGATTTTACAGATTCAATCTGATTATTCGGCTAAAATAGCAGAGATAGAAGGAAGGGCAAAAAGCGCAGAGGCACTTGTTAATGAGTTCAGGCAGCAAGTTTATCAAAAGGAATCATATATTAATCAGATAATGGGTGAGCTTGATAAAGAGAAGTTGCGGGCTATAGAGACTACAACCAGACTAGACGAGGCACAGAAGAGGCTTCAGGATTCCTACAAAAGCCTTGAGGAACAGAAAGTGCTCATTGAGGTTATGAAGACCGAGCTGACAAATACATTCAAAGCACATGCATCAGCAGCGCTGAAGAGTAGCAATGAGGATTTTCTTAGGCTTGCTTCGGAGCACCTCGAAAAGATACTTGCGGAAACTAAAGGGAAGCTTGGAGAGCATAGAGAGGCTCTGGATGGAACCATAAAACCGCTTCAGGAAATGCTCAAGAGATACGAAGATCAGATTCAGCTGATGGAAAAAAACAGGAATGAAAGCTTTGGCAGTCTAACACTGCAGATCCACTTGCTCTCAACCATGCAGGAACAATTGCAAAAGGAGACTAACAATCTCGTCACTGTTCTCAGAAAGCCAAAGGTAAGTGGCTTATGGGGAGAGATAGGGCTGAGGAGGGTTGCAGAGCTTGCTGGGATGACAGCGTACTGCGATTTCTATGAACAGAAGTCTGTTTCAACAGAGGATGGAAAGCTGAGACCCGACATGGTTGTAAGACTTCCAAATGGCAGGGAGATTGTTGTGGATGCAAAGGCGCCTGTTGATGCCTATTTGAATGCTGTTTCCGCACCATCCGAAGAAGATAGAAAGAAAGCTATAAATAATTATATAACTCAGATAAGGGCTCATATGAATACTCTGGGGTCGAGGGCATACTGGGATCAGTTCGAGCAATCACCTGAGATTGTTGTCATGTACCTTCCCGGAGAATCCTTTTTCAGTGCCGCACTGGAGCATGACCACAAATTGATAGAAGACGGTAGTGCAAAGAAGGTTATTCTTTCAACGCCGACTACATTTATTGCTTTGCTTAAGGCCATAGCCTATGGCTGGCAGCAGGATCAGGTGACAAAGAGTGCACAGGAGATTAGTAATATCGGCAAAGAGCTTTACGATAGGTTTTCGAACGTGCTTCAGCATTTCTCTGATACAGGCAGATCAATTAAAAAGGCTGTAGAGTTTTATAACAAAAGTGTTAGTTCCATAGAAACGAGGCTTATTCCTTCTTTAAGGAAGTTCAAGGAACTTGGGGTTCTAAGTAAGAATGGGATATCATCTCCTTCTTAAATAATTGAAAACACTAAAAATATAGAGAATCTAATACTTGAAATCAATGATAAAAGTATATAAGTAATTTGTTAGTGTGTCTTATTTTTTAAGCAGTTCTCTAAACTTATAAATAGTTTATTTAAAGTTTTATGAGAGATAATAAATGCAATATTTCAGAAGTGTCCCAAAAGAGCATCAATTTTTTTAAATTATTATGGATCGCATCGAATTTTCAAAATTTTACACGCCTGTAAAGCATTTGACAATGTAGGGTTTATTTGCTATTACTTAAAAACAACAACGCTCATTGGAAATTATAGTGAAAAGCTTTTTTAAAATTGCAGACTGGATCTACTAATTTTTTGCAAATGATAATCTCTGAAAGGAAGAAATGATTTTTGTCGGCAAGGAGTTCGAATTTAGATCTTATTTTCAAGGGATTAGTAGAATGAACTGCAGATTAAATGGATTTAAATTATTGTAATTAAAGATTTTTTGCGCTGTTAATTTAAATATCTGAGAGGTGAAATATGGTAAAAAAGGTTATATTGTTTATTTTGCTTGTAGTTTTGACACAAGGAGCTGCTCAGGCTGTTGAGATGAAGGAAGGGTTATGGGAGGTTCAGTCATCTATAGAGGTTAAAGATATGCCATATAAAATGCCTCCCCAAACGTATAAAACATGCATTACCAAAAAAGATATGATCCCTCAGCAAGCTGATCAAAAGGATAATCAAAACTGTAAAATTACAAAAAAAGAAATAAAAGGCAATACGGTAAGCTGGACAATGGAGTGTAAAACCGAAGAGGGTAAGCTCATATCCTCTGGAACGATAACCTATCGGGGTAGCAGTTTTGATGGCTACGTTAAGATTAAAGATAGCGATAATGAGGTTATTCAGAAGATAAAAGGGAAATGGCTCGGAAAATGTCCGAACTAATCTTTAAGGGGCATCAAATGCCCCTTTTTTATTGTTAATCTTAAATTTTTGGAAAGTTTTTTCTTATCCTAACTAAAATTTAATGCTATCTACCAGCTGTCTTTTGGGGCTATGTTTTTACTTTATAACTGACTATTGTTTATTTTCCATCATGAAAATTTTGGTTGTTTTAGTTTTAAAATAAAATGTTTTGAATTTGGATACAATGCTATAAAATGGAATAATGCGTCTGTAACTCAGGGGATAGAGTAGCGGCTTCCGAAGCCGTTAGCCGCAGGTTCGAATCCTGCCAGACGCGTTATTTTTTTGCCTTCATAACCTTACCTTCTTTGCCCTTTATAACTATCTGCTCTAAACAGCCTATAACCTTTTCAGCAACTGACTCCTTTACCTCCGCAAAGGTAAAATTATCTTTGATAGTAATTTTGCCTATATCCTCACCGCTTAAGCTTGCACTTTCAATAAGACTTTTAAAAATATCTTTAGCTGTTATCCCATCTTTACTGCCCAGTGTGATAAAAAGCCTTTTAAAATTTGCTTTATCTGATTTTACCGGCTCAGGCTGAGAACTAAGCCCCTCCTTCAAAATGAAAGATGCAGATAGAAGATACAGGGGATCCTCACTACTAAAAGCCTCTTCAAAATATTTTGAAAGCTCTATAACAAGCTTTTTTTCCCTTTTCAAAACATCTAAAAGAGCCTTTACATAGCCCTCCTTTTTAATCTCAATAAGCTCTCCTATCTCTGGCGGTGTCTCTTTTTTTAGCTTACTTCTGGTAATCCTCTCAATCTGCCTGAGTCTCTCATATTCTCTCGGAGTAACCAGTGTAATAGCAACTCCTGATTTGCCAGCTCTGCCTGTTCTACCTATGCGGTGAACGTAACTCTCAGGATTCTGCGGGATGCTAAAGTTTATCACATGGGTCACATCGGATATATCAAGCCCTCTTGCCGCCACATCTGTGGCTACAAGAATATTTATTTTCTTCCCCTTAAACTTTTGCATCACCCGTTCCCTCTGAGCCTGACTATAATCTCCGTGAATAGGTTCCGCCAGGTATCCTCTGTTTTTTAATGTATAGGCAACCTCATCGGTCTCCTTTTTGGTATGACAGAAGATAAGAATCAGTCCGTCACCTTCCTGATCAATTACTCTCGAAAGCACATCCAGCTTATCCTGATCTCTGACCTCATAAAATATTTGTCTAATGTTGGGGACAATTATCTTTTCAGAACTGAGCGAAATTTTCTCATAATCGGTTATATACCTGTTTGCAATACGTAATATCTCTGGCGGCATGGTGGCAGAAAAGAGATATCTTTTTGAATCGGCAGGGATTGTTTTAAGAATCCTTTCAATATCTTCCTGAAAGCCCATATCAAGCATCTCATCCGCCTCGTCAAGCACCAGATAGGAAACTTTTGAAAAGTTAAGGGTCTTTCTATCAATATGATCTATAACCCTTCCAGGTGTACCAACCACAATATTAAAGCCCTTTTTTAATGCTGATATCTGTTTTTCTATGGGATGTCCGCCATATATAGGTATGGAGTTAATGTTTAACTGTCTGCCAATCTTGTTCAACTCCTGAGCCACCTGAATACATAGCTCCCTTGTTGGAACCAGTATGAGTGCGTTGGGATATACCCTTTTATCAATCAGTTCCATCAGTGGGAGCCCAAAGGCAAGGGTCTTTCCCGTGCCTGTAGGTGCCTGAGCAATCAGGTTGGTTCCCCCAAGAATTATTGGGATTGCAAGACTCTGAACTGGCGTAGGCTCTTCAAACCCCAGTGATTCTATGGCTTTTAATACCCTTTTCTTAAGACCCAGTGTTTCAAAACTACTTTTTTCTGTCATAAATTTTTCCTTCTTCCTGTTAGATTAATTTTATATAATGTGATTATGAAAAAAGCAAAGATATGTAAAACCTGCGGAAGCCCTTTTATTAAAGAAAGTCATGTGGTTGAAAATTATAACATAATAATTAGTCGATGTAAATGCGGATGGAAACTAATTGACGTGCTTGGTGCTGATGGTAACAGCCTGATTGAAGTTCTGGATAAAAAGCTTGTTGAGCGGATGCTTAAATCTAAGGCGAGCTCCTTCAAGATTTAATTTCAAGAACACATACATCTTTCAGGTTTCGAAACCTTTCGTTGTAATCAAGCCCATAGCCTACTACAAAGAGATTATCAATCTGAAAACCTGTAAAGTCCGCCTCTGCATTTACAACTCTTCTCCCCCTTTTGTCCAACAAAGTGCAGACATAAATCTGTTCGGGATCTTTTTTCTTCAGATATTCGATTATGCCATTTAATGTAATACCCGTATCAAGAATATCTTCCACTATTAACAACTTTTTCCCCTTCAGCTCAAGCGATGGATCCTTAAGAATTCTCACTATTCCAGAACTTGTGGTGCCCTCATAGGACTTTGCCTGAATAAAATCATAGGCAAGATCTGTTTTCATCTCCTTGAGAAGATCTGACATAAAAAATAAGGCACCTTTTAGCACGCCAAGAACAATTATATGATCTCCCTGAAAGAATCGGTCAATCTCCTCCGCCAGAGAGCTTATGCGCTCTTTTATTCTTTCCGATGATATCAGAGTTGTTAAAATAAATTTCTCATTATCCATAATCTTATTGATTAATTGAGGATGCTTTATATTTATTATTTTGTCAATATTTTTTAATTAATTGCTCATCTTTCATTGACTTTTTTGAGCTCTAAAGATATAAAATTATTATGGAAAAATTAAAATTTATAATGGTCTTTCATAACCACCAGCCCGTTGGAAACTTTGATTATGTTCTGGAAAAAGCCTATAATCTTGCTTACAAACCCTTTCTTGACATATTTAAACAGTTTGATCTTAAAATGAGCCTGCATATTTCTGGACCGCTTTTTATGTGGCTGAAGGAGCACAAACCTGCTTATATGGATGAGCTGAAAGCTCTCGTCAGCAAGGGCAGAGTGGAGATGATAGGTAGCGGATATTCCGAACCGGTGCTTGCTGCCATACCTGAAGAAGACGGCATTAACCAGATAAAGCTATTTTCAAAAGAACTTGAAGGGCTTTTCGGAGAAAAAGTCTACGGTTCGTGGCTTACCGAAAGAGTATGGGAGCCCCATCTGCCAAAAATTTTTTATGAGTCAGGAATAAAATATATTATCACCGATGATTATCATTTTATCAGATCAGGCTTTACTTATAATGAGCTTGATGGCTATTATCTGACGGAGTTTGAAAATAAAAAAGTTGCCATATATCCTGGCAGTGAAAAGCTTAGATACTACATCCCATTCAGAACAGTTGAGGAGAACAGGATATTTTTTGAAGAATGTTATGCCAGAGGGATAAAAACCTTAATCTTTGCAGATGACGGCGAAAAGTTTGGTATCTGGCCTGATACTTATAAATGGGTTTACGAAGAGAAATGGCTTTATAATTTTTTCAAGTTTATTGAAGACTCTCCTATAATCGAGACCGTTACGCTAAAAGAGCATTATTTTGAATATCAGCCCAAAGGGGTCTGCTATCTGCCAACAACTTCTTATCCAGAACTCGGTGAATGGGCTCTCCCTCCAGATATCTCTTTCCTTTTCAAAAAATATTACGACCGTTTTAAAAGCTCTCCCGAATATGAGGAGATTAAACATTTTTTTCAGGGCGGCCACTGGAAAAACTTTCTTGCCAAATATAGAGAAAGTCAGATTATTCATAAAAAGATGACTTTTCTTTCCGAAAAGCTTCGAGAGAGACCGATTGAAGACAAGAAAGAGCTTTTTTTAAGTCAGTGCAACGATGCTTACTGGCACGGGGTTTTTGGCGGGCTCTATCTACCCCATCTAAGAAGGGAGATAAATTCAAATCTTGCAAAGGCTGTTAAGAAAGCTTTTGCCGAAGATACTGTTATTAATTATGATTTTGATACGGACAACAGAGATGAGATTTTTGTTAAGAATAGTTTTTTTTCTGCCATTATAGACATAGATGACGGCGGAACTGTTACCTCCTTTGACTATCTTCCAAAAGATCTGAGCCTATTTGATACCCTCACAAGGAGAAAAGAGGCTTATCATATGAGGCTGATGGAAGCAAAAAACCATACGGAAGGCACAAAAACTATCCACGATATATTTAAGGTAAAAGAAGAGGGGCTTCATAAATTACTAAAATATGACAGATACTACAGAGCCTCTTTAAGAGCCCATCTGTTTAGAAATATTAGTCTGGAAAGCTATTCT